>CAXBGT010000218.1:0-8637 GCA_963975265.1 uncultured Saprospirales bacterium | reverse complement strand
CACCTCATTATCTAACTCTTGTAATTATTGTCTGATTTATAGGGGGCTGCATCAGCACAACCTCGCTTACTTCAACTGGTGCAGCGAACATTAATTTTGTCAGTTCATCAGCAATTTTACCTACTAATACTTCTGCTTATGATCCCACTTCATTAAATCAGGATTTTGTATGCCTGATTTCAAGAGAACAACAGCTGTTAAAATATGAAGAGGCGAACAATATATCTGGTATTGTGAGTTTAGCTCCTGCTATTTCTACAGCGCCAGTATTTTTAAATAATACTCTTTTTGCAATTGATGTTCGACCTAATGGTTATGCGACTGGATCAATGGTAAATATCGATATCGTAAGCATTGATTTACCAACTAGTCTAATTAGTGGAGTTAGTCCATTCACATTTTCACCCAATATTCCATACAGGTTTGATCACGAATCCATGTCGTCTGCAACAAATGAAATAGATGAAATTTACTTTGTATCAGGAAGTAATCTTGTGATTTCCAATAATCCTAACCCTAGTACTCCTAACACTTGCTGGGTAGAATTAGATCCTACGAATCAATATTCTTTTTATGGATTAGAATACAAAAGCCCGAAAGTGTTGTGGGCTCTTAGATACGACAATAATACTCCTACTTTAGATCTTGTCGAAATTGTATTAGGAAATTGTACATTACAATCGATTGCAGTTCTATATGATTTGCAGGCTAATGTAGCACCCTCTCCTCCCGGGTGGATTTTAAATCCAGAATTCTATAGTACTACTATTGATACCTGTGAAATGAAGTACTATCTGTCTACTCTTTATGATACAAATTCAAGTTCAAGACTTCTGGAAATTGATCCAGCGACATCTAGCCATGTGGAGAAGATTTTTTCCAAATATCTGTTTGGTATCGAAATGAAGGAGCAAATGTGTGAGACTAATTCATGCTGTACTGATTTTGATGAGTTCTGCAACCGACTTGAAAATGCAATTACATTTACCATCGATCCTACTAATTGTAAGGTGACTATGAATATCGACTCGCTTGATTGTGATGACTATATAGAATATGTGGATTGGGGGACTATCCCACCAAGTATTGCACAAGGTGATTTTACAACAGGGGATATGCCGATGTTTACTTATCCTGCAAATGGGACATATATAATATCTTATCCAATTAAAGAGATAGACAGCAATGGATATATTTGTTTTGAAAAAATCTTGTTTGATACAATCAATTTGATGTGTATGCCTTCAAGTATAGAAGAATTGGAATCAGGAAAAATTGTAAATATTTATCCAAATCCAACGGATAATAATTTGTTTATTCATTTTTTGGATGGTGCAACGGATAAAACAAGCTTTGAAATTAAAGATGCTTCGGGTAAATCAGTACTTAATGAATTCATTCACCCTCAAAAGAGTATTTATAATTTGGATGTAAAAGATCTTAACTCAGGAGTCTATTTTCTGAGGATTTTAAAGAATAATAATACTATAATGCTTAAGAAAATTATTATCATATAGTTTTAAAGTCTGACTGAAACCATATGAGGATGTAAATAACCTGGACATATAAAGTTTGTGCTTTTTTGATTAAACTATCAGGTTGCTAGAATTGGGGCAGATAAATTTAATCCAAAAAAAGCCCAACATTTCTGCGGGGCTCTTGTATCAATTTATTATTGCTTTGACCGATTAAACTTCAATAGTGGGAATTGCAACAGAATATTTTTCTACAAGCTTTGCATTGAATAAATTAACTTTATAATACTCTTCTTCTATGTCTTTTGACAGGACAGTAATTTTACCATTACTAGTAATCATAAAGTCAACAGTGTATATAAAACCTTCTTCTTCGACAAGAAAGTGAGTATAAATAGTTGCTGTACTAACCATTTCAGGTTGATCAATAGTTTTTACATATTGCTCAATTTTTGTTTCGAGTTGCTTAGTGTTAATAATGTTTGTTGTATCAGCAAAAGCGGATACTGAAAACAGACTAAAGATAAGAAGAGTAAATGTTGAATATATTAAATTTTTCATAGGTTCTGATTTTTTTTGGTGATTAACAATTGTGCCTTAAAGACGGATCATTGAGCTCCTAAGTTGCACTGAGTTTGCACTCAATGGATGAATGGACAATTAAACCGTACCGAAGTATTATAATCATATACGAATGAAATAAAATGGTCTTTCAGCTATCTAAATCTTAGGCTCTTAATCAATCACAAGCGATCTTTTAAAAACTTCATAATGAGCTGAGAATACGTATTCTTACTATAAAGTCTATATCTGGGCATACATCAGAATTAAATTTTCTCTGCGTTATAAATGTTTCTTTACAAGAAGCTGTTAGAGCGTTTTGGAACGCGCAGTTTTTTTACTGAGACATGGATTTGCTATACCAATTCTGTTTCAAAATTAGGTGATCGAATTTTGAATAGTGATCATACATAAAAAAGCAGCTATGAACTGAATCATAACTGCTTGATATTAAGTGGCCGATGAGTGGCTAGTAGCTTTCTTATCAAACCCTTATAGCATTAGCATTGTAATACTGATTAGTTTTTCACTCATTCTTGTTGATTGCTAAGGCAAAACAAATAGGAATCAAAGCCATTGTCAAAAACATATAGTCTTCACCTGGCATGCTTACAGTTGGCATCAAATTTCCTACTATAAAAGATATTAGTATTGGAACCAACCCTATGATAGTACCCCAAAACATTAATGACATGCCATTGGTTTTTTCTTCGCTTGATGCTTTTCTATAGTTTCGAACCATGATAAGTAAAGCCCAACCGAAATAAATGACGACAAATGCTAACATTGCAAATTGAATAAATGTATTTAACCCGCTAGAAGCATCGATTTTTAATATAGTGATAACCGTAAAAAATAATACCAAGAATATGGCAGGTCCATATAGTTTTTTACTTGCATTTGCTGAAGAAACAAATGATGATTTCTTTGGAAAATGTAATAAGAAATCAACAAGGAAAGCAAAAGATAAGAGTAAAAAGCTAAATCTCACCGTATCAGCTATGTCGTCTAACATGTTGTTAGCAATATGTGGTCCTCCCATGAATGATCCAGCAAAGCCTAAACAGAACATAGCAAATAGAAATGACGACCAGGTCTTTTTTGATCGGAAGACAAAAAGAGCCAGCAATAAAAACATTAAGCCCATAGTCCAGCCCAATCTACGCAATATGCTGTCTTTTCCTGTTTGAGCAACAAAGGTCATTGGGAAAGTAACTTCCTCCCCATTACGATTAATTATGTAGGTTCTTGTTTCTCCAACAGCTCTTCTGGCTTTATCAGACCACGCTTTAGTATCCCTTACGTCTAGACTGTCAATTGATGTAATTTGATCCCCTACCATCATTCCTGCTACTGCAGCTGGACTTCCTTCCTCTACTTTTGTAACTGTAAAATCGTTAGAGCTATAGCCATCATATGAATAATTTTTAATATCTAGATAACCCATTACTCCCATAAAAAGAAAAATAATTGCTAATGCATATACCATATAGGTATGCATAGATTTGACTGTTGACATATTAGTTAGTTTAGTTTGGTTAAAAATGTTTTAGTTTCGAACGAAAATACTAAATAAATAAACAATAACTACTTTTTGTTCTGAGGAATATAAAAAACATAATATAATATATTGAAAGATAATGGTAATTGAATATGATTATTCTTTACTGATTTTCTGCCATATACTTGGAAGGACTTTTTTCCTTTGGTGTGATTTTAATCTTCTGGACTTTAAAAGAGACAAGCATGAAAATAGAATTTTCACTTTTGACATTGAATCCCGCAAGCTAAGTGAGGTAGAGTGCATAATAACTCTATTTATAGTTTGTAATAGAATTGAAATAGGAGTATATGAAATTTGCGCGGATACTTTTTGGCCGCTATACGACTCCCCAACGCTACTTAACCATTCGTTCCCAAGGAAAAGCATCGTACCATTAGATACTTGCTGAACGACAATAAATATGGTGCCGAGGATGGATATGCTAAAACCAAAAAAGCCCAGCATTTCTGCTGAGCTTCTTGTATTACTGTACTATTGGTTATAACTGTTCGGCCTGAAAATGACGCATTTATTTAAAGTAAGATCGCTTTATTCTGCGTTAAAAATACTCGCTATAGCTAGGCTATGACTGCGTGTTTTGTCTTGACTAAAACAATCTTTCTATTAAATTTAAAGCGACATTCTCAAACAGAATTGGTATTAGACCAAATTAAACTTCAATAGTAGGTATTGCAACAGAATACTTTTCAACATGCTTTGCATTGAATATATCAACTCTATAATACTCTTCTTCAATGTCTTTTGATAAGACAGTGATTTTGCCATCACTGGTAACCATAAAGTCAATTGTGTATATAAAACCTTCTTCCTTTACAAGAAAGTGTGTGTATATCGTTGCCGAATTACTCAGTTCAGAATTATCAATGGTTTTTACAAATCGCTCAATTTTTGTTTTGAGTTCCTTTGTGTTATCTACGGTTAAAGTGTCTGCAAAAGCAGATATTGAAAACATGCTTATAATAAGTAAGGTAAATGTGGAATAAATTAATTTTTTCATTTCTATTGTTTTTTTTGTGATTGACATTTGTGTCTTTTTAGTGGGTTTAAATTTCTTTTCTATAATAATCTTTGTATGAAAAGTCTCCTTTCTCTTCTTATTAGTTGATTTATTTTTTTAAGTTCCATACTACAAATGTATACCATTAAAGAGTACTATGCAATACATAGTACTGATATATGGCATAGTACTATATGAATCGATATCTATCATCGACAAACTGTGTTGAAAACTAGAATTAGAGAAAGCATAAAAAGGGGACTGACTTCTGATGAGTCAACTAAGAATCAGTAATAATATGCGAAAAGGGTAATTAGAAAACTCAATTTTTAAGATTAAACCATCACCCTATTAGCCTAGGAGGCTGCCATAATAGCAACGAAATAGTCTTTCCTTGCCTGAGCGATTGAGTGAAAAACAATTCAACTTATTCACTAAAAGGTATAAGCAACTTATTTCAGAACAAGTCAAATAGTTAAAACGCCCGTACTGCTCTTATATAACAACTAATGGCCTTATTGTATTCGGTCTGATTGCCAGAGTCAAAATTTAATGCCCAAGCAGATTCAATATCGTGTTCTGTAGAACTATAATACCAATAGGTGATAAAACCATTACCTCCATTTGCTTGAGCAGTTGCAGTTATTGCAACTCGATTCAAGAACATTTCATTTAGTTCTTCTTTTGAAGGCAGAAACCAATCGCTATAACCATTTACTGATAAAACAGAACAAATTTCAGCAGGCGTATCCGGCCATGAACAACTTCCAATAACATCTAAAGTATTTTGTGCGCCTGTCCCAATGTCCCATTCATCAGCGCCGACAATTTCATTTCCATAACAGGCCCATGGCAATGCATATTCTCCATTGTAATCCTGATCAATAATAGCACATACTAAACCACCGCCATTGCCATCAAGCTAAAAAACTACTCCTCCAACATGAAAATCTCCTACATATACTGCGGCAGCTGCAGTTCCATCAAAATGTGTCCACAATGAGCCATTAAAATAGTTAGGTCGATTTGTCGAAGTACTATAAATTTGCAAACCTGCAATAGGGTTGTCTATTGCATCACGCTGAACTTCTGTCATCCTTGGTGGAAGAAAGCCTTTGGTAGTACTTTTTATATCTAGTATGGCCGAATTGTCCGGAGCGCTATTATCAGTGTTGATGCCTTCTTGGGCATTTGCAGAATAGCATAACATTGATAGTAGGATAATGCGAATCATGTAATAAAGCTTATCCATTGGCTCAAATTTAACGACTAGTCAATTTTTATTCTTGTAAATATAAGCTTCCGAGTTGAAAATGCAATTAAGCTCCTATGAGTTGTTAAAATATGGGTTAAATCCATTTCATCTTCATGTTACATTTATTGTTCTGAATGTATTTATTCTATACTTTCTTACTCAATTGGATTGATACCTATTGAAATTCTCAAATGACTTCCTTTTTTTTGTCAAAAAGATATTTTAGTGGGTTATCCTTCACTAATTTATTGATCATATCTTCATCACCAATAAGATCAAGGAACTTCTTCTGATTATCAGCCAATTGTCCAGATTTAGAAACTACCCAGTAATCAGAACCAAACATCGAACGTTCTGCTACAAGTTTATTTTCAGTTAGTTCCTTTTTAAATTTTTTCGATGCTTTTTCATGAGTAATCGTATAGGAGAAATCACTATATACGTTGTCGTATTTTTTCATAAATTCAATGATCGTTTGCTTCCTATTTTGTACTCTTTCGATTTCTTTCACTTTATCATTGTCCACCCATGCTCCGTCACTTCCAAAGTGTGCAATATTTAGCTTTAGTTTTGGAAATTTCTTTAAGACTAGCTCCCATCGGTTAGGATCATTTAATTGTATACCTACATCTGTTCTAGTATCTCCTTCTATTGTGACTTTCTTATCTCCTTGGAATATCTCCAATTTATTTGACTTTGTAGATACTGATGCTCCACCACAATGTGTAAGAACAGGAATCTTAAGGTCTTCACATATTTCGTAAATTGGCCACAACCTATAATCCGAGGGGTCGTAACCAAGTGATGGATAAATTTTGACACCAAAAAATGAATTTTTCCCGCTGAATGCTAAATTAAATAAGACATATAAGTTCTCAGAATTGGTAGTTTCGTCGGCTCTTCTTGGATCACAAAACAAAAAGGGCAGGACAGGCTGATTTAGCTGCATTTTCTTGAGTTCGATGATTTGGTCCAACATACTCTTCTTAGTTTTTACACCCCATCCTTTATAGAAATCCATCATCAGGACAGTGGTCAAAACCTTTGTCTTATCTAGATTGAAATAGGTTGCAAGTGAACTATCATTCAGATAGTACTTATACACATCCTCCATTTTGGTTTTCCAGAGCAACTTGAAAATAATGCCTCTAATTCCTCCTCGTTTTGCGATATCTGCACCTAATTCCTTCGCCAGTCTATCATTCCACTTATCTGTATAGACATGTGAAGTGTTGTAGATATCTTCTATGAGTTTTCTCTCTGAAAATGAATCCTCCTCACCTCTTATTTTAAGCCAGTCTTTGATCATCCGCAACACAAAATAGCCACTGTTGATACAATGCATATCGAAGAAGTGCGTATGTACATCTATGACATAATCTTCATTCATTAGTTCGGTCACCCTCTGTGATGCTCTTGCTGTAGGTTCTTTAGGAATTAATTCTTTGGAGATCAAAGAATCAGCCATTTGTTGATAGATATTCATTTGGTATTATTTGAGGTTCTTGAGTTTCAGTAATTCATTGTATATCTGACTTACAGCTTTGGATTTTTTATTGAGTGAATCCATAGTGCCTTTCGATGGATTTTTGGATCTCAGATGATTTAGAAAAGAAGTCAAAAACTCATACTGATCTATCTCTGCTCTTAAATGCTTAGAGTTGCCTGATCTTTCAAATTCCTTCCTATAGCACTCAATTATTTCATTTTGAAGTGTTGCGGTATTCTGAGTTTCTGAGACATTGGCTAATATCAACTTGCTTGTATTAATATTGTTGAGCGCTATATCATTCCAAAAATTATTGTGATCTGAAGGGGCAGCTAGGATTTGCTCTTTTAGTTTATCAAATAGATCACTGATAGGATAAGATGTATCTAAGTAATCCATGTTCATCTGTTTCTTACTACCTTCATTATAGTTCGCAATCGAAAACATCATCAGCGGGAACACAGCTCTTTCAGCTCCCAAGTATTGAAGCTTAATGAAAGCAGATTCAAAAGTCTGCTTCATTTTTAGTAGGTTTTTATCAAGCTTGATCCCTTCGGTTATCATTGCTTCCCTCATACATATTAGGCCGTCGATACTATATCTATCACCAGTTTCGGATATACAGAGTAGATTGCCGATTTTTTTTCTGACATCCGCAATAGTATCGTCATTTTTTTTCTTTGACTTTTTTGCTTCTTCTTTTTGATCTGCAGGCGATAGGCTTTCATTAGGTAGGTGCTTGGTGATGCCTTTCAGTTTTGCATAAACATATTGCTCTATTGTGTTCACTTTGTAATTTGCAATAGGCATTGAAAAAACCTTATCTAAGAGGTTAATTCCTTCTTCGTTATTATCCATTTCGAAATAAATCTGAGCTACGCTTTCTAGAAGTTTGGCTTCATCTGGCCATTTCTTATTGATGTAGTCTAATATTTCATTAGTTCTATTATATATTGTTTCTCCCTCGCCTTTTTTAGTTACTTTTTGGCGAAGGTTGTTCAATGCTACACTTACCTCCTCAATGGTATTAAATGCTATTTCTCCAGTATTACGGCTGTTTTTCTTAAGCAGTTTATACCAAGGATTTCCATAGCATTGGTACGCAGCCCAAGTTTTATTATCGTATTGGTCATAAACATGCTTTCTTGCACGCTTAGTAGACATACCAAAAGTTCCTCCGTTCAGCATTTGCTCATAAAATTTGTCTGCAAATGCCAGTGCAGCTTGATCATTTACGGCCCATCCAGTGACCACAACTGCCTTCACACCCATTTCTATTAATTGGGTGCCTATACT
>CAXBGT010000217.1:0-8669 GCA_963975265.1 uncultured Saprospirales bacterium | reverse complement strand
CTCACTAGTCAACTTACCGATATCTACTTTTGAGAGCTCTAGATTCATGTCTAACATTGCTTTTGCAATCTCCGCAGACACCTCTACTGTGATCGGTTCGCCCACGAATTCTCTGGCATACGCATGTAAGCTTAAGAGTTCTGAAATATTTACTTCATTGAGAGAATTTCTAAAAAGGATCAATTCGATTCCTTTTTTGTACATCAGCTCTCCGATATAGAAATTGAGAGCTGTAGCAGATCTTTTTTTATCGATCCACGCTGCGGTGTTGTTATTCATTCGTGTTCATTTTGTGTTAGGGCTGGCAAAGGTATGAAATGATGTACGAAGTGAGCTTATTGAATTAATACTAATTACATATTTGATCTTTCTTAAACTTTATCTATGGACAAACAATCTCTTTCACTTTCAAAACACCTTCTTCATTGACGTAAATTCTAAAACAAGTACCAAAACCATCTTTCATTATCATACCTCGTAAAGGTTCTGTGATAAAAATATCTGCATTATCAACCTTCACATAAGGATCATTTCCATTGGGATAATCGTCACAAAGATCTCCTATTCCATCTTGGTCTGTATCCAATTGATTAGCATTTTCATTACTGGGGCAATTATCACAAACATCTCCTATTCCATCTGAATCTAGGTCATTTTGATTATAATTATCATCATTTGGACAATTATCATATAAAATTCCATCATTATCTGTTTCTTGACAAGATTTAAAAACACTTCCAACACTTTCACACGTTCCTGCATTATCAAATATAATCATGTCCAATAATGGCAAATATGGACATAATAGCTTAATATTGTAATATAAAACACAATAGCAATGAATGTCAGTTTCACAGAAAAACAAACCAAATACATTGAGTCTCAGTTAGAATCTGGTGACTTTAAAAACGCTAGTGAAGTAGTAAGGGACGCAATCCGACTTCATCAACTATATAGACAAAAAATAATTGACGACTTACGTACTGAAATATCTAAAGCATGGAATGGACCTACAACGACTATAAAACCATCAGAAATCGCAAGAAGAAAATTCAAAGAAATAAAAGAAAAATCTAGCAATGCTGTATGAACTTAGTTTTGAAGCGGTTGATGATCTTGAAAACATTTTTGAAAATACATACTATCAATTGGGCTACGACCAAGCAACAAAATACTTAGATTCATTTGATGCCTTTTTTTACGACCTATGTCTACACCCTTATATTGGTATACTTAGAGACGAACTTTTAGCTGAATTAAGAAGTATCAATCATCAAAGTCACCTGATATTTTATAGACTAAAAGATAACAAGATTATTATTATTCGAATTCTACATGGATCAAGAGATCTACCTCGCTATTTTTGAAACGTTCTACCTTCACTAAATTACTTTTAAGCACTCAAATCACTATGCTAAAAAAAATATTACTTTCCACCCTACTCCTACTCACAATAGTAATAGCGGCAGCCCTATACATCAACTACCCAAAACTGACTATTATCTCCTCTTATGCAGCAAAAAAAATGTGCTCTTGTACTTTTATAGCAGAGCGTACACAGGAGTCTATTCAGAATGAAGATTTAGCTATGGGACCACTAGCTTTTTCATCGACTACCATAGATAGAGAAAATAAAAAGGTGACCTCTTCAGTGTTTGGAATGAAAGCAAAAACCGCTGAATATAGAGGGAAGCTTGGGTGTGTTTTGATTCAGGGCAAAGACAACTATAAAGTAAAATATCCTGAGAGTAAAAATCTGATAACCGATCTACCTGACATAAATTATCCTTATGGTGACAAAGTAGAAATTCTCAAAACCACTGGAATAGATCACGATCAAGTCCAAAAAATAGTAAATAATGCCTTCGACGACAATGGAGGAATGACTTCTAAAAGAACAAGAGCTGTAGTAGTGCTCCACAAAGATTCGTTGATCTATGAGCAGTATGCTGATGGATATGATGCCGATACTGAGATCCTCGGCTGGTCCATGACAAAGAGTATCATGAATGCTTGGGTAGGAATGCTGGTGAAAGATAGCGTCCTAAGTCTCGATAACAAGAATCTATTCCCAGAATGGGCAAATGATGATAGAAAAGAGATCACTCTTAACAACCTAATGCAAATGAGTTCTGGATTGGAATGGTCAGAAATTTATAGTAAAATATCACCTGCAACAAAAATGCTTTATGATTCAGAAGACAATGCTAAAGTTGCTCGTCAGCTGGGTTTAGAAGCCAAAGTGGGAGAACATTGGGAGTACTCTTCTGGAACAACTAACATCATATCGGGGTACATCAGAAATCAATTCCAAAACCATGATGATTATCTCAGATTTCCCTACGAACGAATATTTTCAAAACTAAACATGGATAACACTACTATGGAGTGTGATGAATCTGGTACATATATAGGGTCTAGTTATTGTTATGCAACGCCTAGAGATTGGGCTCGATTCGGGACTCTTTATCTGATAGATGGTGTTTGGAATGGAGAGCGTTTATTGCCTGAGGGATGGGTAGAATATACTAAGACGATTGTTCCTGATAGTGGTGGTAAGTATGGCGCACAATTCTGGACAAATGGAGGTGGAGCAATGTATCCTGATGCTCCACATACTATGTTTTCGTGTAATGGATATGAAGGGCAATTAGTAGCGATTATTCCATCTAAGGATTTGGTAATTGTGAGAATGGGACTCAATAGTGGGTTTGATTTTAATGGGTTGTTGAGCGGGATTTGTGGTGCTGTTAATTAAGCATGGACAATTACAATTGCCCGAGCCCCGAAATACTTGCCCCCCTTTTGAGGGGGATTAAGGGGCGGTGGAAAACTACAAAAGTCAATATATCTCACAAAGTAATGGATCATAATGAAGTCAATTTTTGATAAATATTTATAAGCTATATAGGAGAGAAATATGAACTATTCAATAATAAAATATGGAATATGGATAATGATTGTATGCACTATAATTTCTTGTCGTTCGACTAAAGATGACACCCCAAAAGGCTTCGAAAACGAGCACTTTGGTATCAAAGGAATCAACTGCATTGAAAAAGTAAATCCTGATGGCATAGACAGTTATATAGGCACTTTAGATTGTGGCTGTGTTACGTTCAATTATGATTATGGGAAATATAGTAATCCAGGTCCATTGACAAAGAAGGAAGAATTTCGGCAGTCGTTTGATGCTTTCCATCATATCAAGTACTTCAAATATAGGATGGTAGATCCTAAAGTGAATAAGTTGTTTCTAGATAGTGTGCGCATAATTGATGTAAGGCGAAAATTAGATTCTGACTTATTACTTTTCGAATGCGACCCTTGTAATGTAGTAGCAGTATTAGAATTTAAAAAAGATGTATCATTATATCCATTTACAATAAGTGAAAAGCAACTTGATAAGAAAGAGCTAGAGGTTAGTTTCGTGGAGAAAGGAAAACTACAGTATAAATATTACAAGGATGGTAATGATGCACATGCTCTGTATATGACACCTATTCAGAACAGATACAAAAAGAAAAATTGTCTTTCTCTGACTGTTGCGAACACAGAATGTAATTCAGAAAAAGTAAAACAGATATTGAAGGCTGTTTATATGAATGAACCAGTAAAGAAATAGCAATGCAGGCACTTGACTTCACTCAAAATATAGTACTAGAAAATAATCGGGTCCTCCTTCGTCCAATAGAAGCGGGGGACTTTGACTTTCTACTTCCCTACTCTATCAATGAACCTACACTTTGGCAGTATTCCCTCACACCAGCCAATGGTCCCGAAAACCTTAAAAAGTACATTGATTTTGCATTAGAAAAAAGAGAGAAAAAAGATTGTTACCCGTTTATTGTGTTCGATAAGCAGACTCAAAAATATGCAGGTAGTACACGATTCTACGACTACCAGGAAACGCATAAAACGGTCCAATTAGGATACACGTGGTTTGGCTCTGAATTTTGGGGAACAGGACTGAATCAAAACTGTAAATATCTAATGTTATCTCATGCATTTGAAACAGTAGGAATGCAGAGGGTAGAATTTCGCGCTGACAACGATAATAAACGAAGCATCTCAGCGATGAAGCGATTAGGCTGCACGAAAGAGGGAGTACTGAGAAACAATTGTGCTGCAGCAAATGGCAGTAGAAGAGACAGTATCGTGCTCAGCATATTGAAAAGCGAATGGACAGGTGGAATCAAGAAGAGTTTAGAAACGAGAATAACATGAATGCACACACCTCAACTTATAGCCTTTCTTATTGTCTATAGACCATCACCTATCCGTATTCTATGCGCATAAAAGAACTAACGTTATACACAGATAAACTCCAAGCTCAAAAACAATTTCACAAGTCAGTTTATGGAATCGGTTTTATCGAAGAGAATGATGAATACTTCTCTTTTCAAATAGGCTGGACTAAACTTACTTTCAAACAAAGTAAAGAACCACACATTTATCATTATTGCTATTTGATTCCCAGTAATAAGCTAGAAAGTGCTATAGATTGGCTTCATGGAAAAGTAGATTTAATCGAAACTGATGGAACTGTTATTCATGATCATGATCACTGGAATGCAAAGGCAATTTATTTCTATGATGGTGCTGGAAACATAGTAGAATTCATTGCAAGGTTTGATATTGACAATGCTACAAATGGTGACTTTTCTTATGATGAAATCCTCTGTGTCAATGAAATGGGGGCAGCATCAAATAACCCAAAAACATTGAGTACATACTTAGAAAATAATATAAAAACTATCATATGGAAAGGTGATTTAGATCGATTTGCTACAAATGGAAACCAAGAAGGTATGTTTCTTCTAGTCAATAATGAAGTGAAAGCAAAATGGTATCCGACAGACCTATTTCCAGAATCTGCACCATTTGAAGCTCAAGTATTGAATGAAGGACAAATGTTTCAAATCAGTTTTGATGGACAGGAATTCAAATTATTGAATTGTTGAACTTCTTAGATATATTGCTCTTATTTGCGAATTTTCTTTGCAAACCTTAGTGGCTCTGATCCACAATATGACTTCCAACCAGTGACATTTTTTCTTTCATAGGAAGCAAGGTTATTGAAACACATATTAAGCCCTTCTACTTCTTTTTTCTAGCAACTATACAGTAAATTTGCAATTCATTGTTCATAATTCTTAAAATGGAAATAGAACCAGATAAAAGAGTGCTTCTCGAAATAGTCTGCACTCGTATGCCCTATGGTAAATATAAAGACTGGTTGATCTCAGATATTCCTGTCCACTATCTAGTCTGGTGCAAACAAAAGGATGCTTTCCCAAAAGGAAGATTGGGTGAGCTTATGCAAAATGTTCTTGAAATAAAAACCAACGATCTGGGACATATATTGAGAGAAATCAAGAGTTGGAAAAGAAAATAAAAAAGAGGAAGAAACTACAATTAAGTAGTTTCCTCCATAATGTGAGTGCGGGTACAATTGGTATTTATGACATTATGCAGTCATCGAAGTTCTGCAGGGTCATTTGTATTGTATAAGCACTAACATACACTTAAGGGTAAATTAACTAAACAATATTCTTCCATAATATCTTGGCCGTAAGCCTTCTTAAGTTTGACTTTTCTTTGGTGGAGAAAAGTTGGTTAGAAGATTAAAAAATCTAAATTCTAAACTTCATACCTTTCAGACGGGAATTTTTCATCGAAGTCACAAAATACAATCCATTAACGACCAGAGTCTTCCGCAATAAATTACTAAGTATGATTTTCATATCTTTACCTATTATCAGGTACCTAAGGTTATGAAAATTAAATTTTTTGAAATAGTAGTATTTCTATTTCTAACTCAATTAAGTATTGCTCAAGTTTCATATTCAACAAGCCAGTTGCAAGTTTTTGTAACTATCTATATGGATGCAAAAGAAAGTAAATCAATACATGCTTTTGAAATGATACTCAAAGATAAATTAGAAGAATACAACATATCATTTGCCCGCTATCGAGAAATATTTCAAGCAAACATTTCAGGCACAAAGGTCGATTTAAGTACAAATGAAGTAGCTTTTTTCAATGGAATTCAAGAGGCCAACGACAAAATTAAAAGTGAGAGCTCAGAAGTAATATCAAAACTATGCTCCACCAAATCAATAGATTATGAAATCTACTTGAAAATTCACGATACATACAAAACGGACATTAAATTCCAAAGATCATTGAAGCCCTATTTTGATCAATACTTAAAGACTAAGAAATGAGATTGATCATACTTTTTATTTTGATTCCTATATTTAGTTTCGGACAACCTCCATTAAATAGATATAATACTGATTTATTCTCAGTGTCGGAAACAAATGAGATAACTTTTAGCTCAGGGGTTCCGCAACCAAATGAAGGAGGTGGCTTCTATGAATTTATTACAGGGTATCCACTAAATGTGGAGGAATATAACACATCCCCTGTAGATTTGAAAATGGATATATTTCAGCCTACAGGAGATACCTTGGGCATGAGACCTTTGGTTATAATATGTTTTGGGGGCGGATTCTTAAGTGGCAGCAAAGATCATTGGAGTATCAGATTACTTTGTCAAAATCTGGCCAAAAGAGGTTATGTAACTGCGGCAATCGATTATAGATTAGGCATGAACATATTTGATTCTGATCTGGCTAACCGAGCGGTGTATAGAGGTCTGCAAGATGCAAGATCTGTTGTTAGATTTTTTCGAGGTGATGCAGATGGAGCAAATATTTATAAAATCGACCCAAATCAAATATTCATCGGCGGCCATAGTTCTGGTGGTTTCATGGCTCTGCATAATGCCTATCTCGATAAAGAATCTGAGAGACCGCTATCTACATTCGAATGGTCACAAGATGGAGAAACTATTCCTGATCAAGGATGTATCGATTGTGTTGGTAACAATCTTGAATACAGTGGTCATGCCAATGCTGTATTCAGTCTAGCAGGAGCGTTAGGCTTCACATCTTTCATTGAATCTGGAAGTGACCCCTCAGTTGTTATGTTTCATAGTACAGATGATGATACCGTTCCTTATGATTCTGGAGAACCATTCAGTAGTATTTTATGGTTGGTTGTTGGAAGCGATCTTCCTGATGTCTACGGAAGCCTTCCGATTTCTGAAAGAGCAGATGAGGTAGGACTAAACTATAATTTTTTCTCATACACAAGTCGGGGTCATGCTGTGCATGAAAACGGTGGTAGTGCACTATATTCTGATATTGTGCCAGGCATTTCTGATTGGTTTTTCGATGAAGAATTAAAGCCGAAGTCAGACGTATTATTGGGCGCTAGTATTGTATGTAGTGCATGGCTTCAACAGGAATATCATCTTGAAGAAGGAAATGGGATTTATTATGATTGGCAAGTGACAGGAGGCAGTTTTAATACTATGAACAATGTTTCAACAGAAGTAGATCTTACTTGGCAAGAAAACAATCCAAACTATCAATTATCAGTCACTCCATTTAGTAAATTGGATGCAAAAGGAGAAGACATATTATTGGATGTTACATTACAAAACAATGTCGTAAATACATTTTTAAATCAGTCTTCAGATTGGTCAGATGTTAATAATTGGGATCTATTTCATGCACCATTAGCCTGTGAAGATATAGTCATTAATCCGTCTGATGCACCTATTGACATAACAATTGCAAACCCTACAGAAATAAACAGTTTATTTATTGGGAATACGGTCAACTTATTAAATAATAGTGAATTAACAATCAATTTAAAAAACAATACTGATCCTATTTACTCATTAAACCACGATGGAACCATCATAAACAATGGATCCATATATATATACACGACTTTGTCATCTCAAATGACAATTCTATCAGAAAGTAGCTCTGTAATCAATAAAGGGGAGGTAAGAATAGAGCAAAAACCATAACTTGATTCATGTTCAAAATGTTCAGATATGAATCTTGTTAAACAATTTGTGGTAATCTTAGTTCTAACCACTCTCTCCTTAGGTATCAACAATGCTCAAGATGGAATTCGGTACAATTCAGAATTGGCTCAGGAAGGATATATTCTCTGTACACATGACTTCAATACCTATTTGATTGATCAATGCGGTAAAGTAGTTAATACCTGGGCAGTATGGAATTTACATTACCATGCGAAGCTCACGGAAGAGGGGAATATTTATTACTTAAAAGATGGTAAAATAATCGAACGCGATTGGGAGGATAACATCATTGCGGAGATAGAACATAATGTGCCAGAACTCAAATTGGTATATGACATTATAAAGATGGCCAATGGGAACTACCTAGTTAATTGCAGATGGGCTATAAATCAAGAAGAACTGCTTAGTTTAGGATGGGACATCAATCTTGGTGGCTCTAATCTTATAGACGGTATCGTAGAAGTAAATCCAGAAGGAGAAATAGTATGGGCATGGAATATTAAAGAACATACCATACAAGATCAAATTACAGATGCGATAAATTTTGGCTCAGTTCAAGATAATCCACAACTATTAGACATAAGGGCTATTTCTGATTTTGATTGGCAATTTGGAGAAGCATTTATGTTTAATGGAATTGATTATAATGAAGAACTAGACTTGATTTTAATATCGGTCAGAAAGATGAGTGAATTCATTATTATCGATCATTCGACTACAACTGGGGAAGCATCTGGAAGTAGCGGCGGGTCATATG
>CAXBGT010000216.1:0-8740 GCA_963975265.1 uncultured Saprospirales bacterium | reverse complement strand
ACTACAATATATAATATTAACATAGATTGCACTGCATGAATCTTTAGAAATAGCTATCGAAACTGCATACATTTTATTTTCATTCCAATGATACAAACCATTTTGCATACCTTAGATTAAAAGAAACAAATAATATGAATTCTACTTATCAAAAAGCAGCAAATAGCCTGGCATTAATATTTATGCTGGTTATGAATACCTTAGCTATTTCTCTGCCACTAGGAGGAAAGACGACAGGTGAATTATCTGACATCTATCCAAATTTGTTTGTTCCTGCTGGATTTACATTTTCGATTTGGAGCATTATCTACCTACTATTGATCGGGATGATAGTTTATCAATGGATAGCTAGTGCGGAGAAGTCAGAGATTAGCAAAGTGGGGCCTTGGTTTATCGTTAATGGCTTAGCAAACGGTGCATGGATAGTCGCATGGCACTACGAATTAGTACCTGTATCACTGATAATAATGTTTGTCCTTTTAGGAAGTTTAATAATGATATATCGAAATTTGAGTGTTAACTATTTTGGTTCAAATGGGGTGAAATGGCTTGTAAATGTACCAATAAGTGTTTATCTAGGATGGATTTCAGTCGCTACAATAGCCAATTTCACAACGGTATTTGTTCATTATGGTTGGTCTGGATTTGGAATCAGTGAGGATGTTTGGTCTGTAATTATACTGATAATAGCAGTAGTATTAGGTTGTTTGATGATGTATAGACACAAGGATATATTCTATGCTGCAGTTATTGCATGGGCGTCTTACGGCATACTGTCAAAGAGATTAGCGGATACAGTATCAATGGATGCTAAAATTGAGCATATGTCTCAAGTTGCTATTTATATAATGGTAATTGGGATCCTCTTATCAGTTACCTTAGGAATCTTAGGAAATCGTAAAACAGGTGTTCTAAGATAAAATTTCCAAGTGTAGACAGATATTCAGTAATTTTAATTCATTTCTTTGTCCAATGAAAATTCTACAGCTTACTAAGAAGTTTCCATATCCGCTCAAAGACGGGGAGTCAATTGCTGTAACCAATCTCAGTAAATCATTAGTTGCTCACGATTGCGAAATGACACTATTGAGTATGAATACTTCAAAGCATTTTGTAGAAATTGAGCAATTACCAGATACTTACAATCACTACAAAAGCATCCATACTGTTTATTTAGATAATCGAGTAACTGCAATAGGAGCCTTCACCAACCTGTTTAGTCCAGATTCTTATCACGTTTCTAGATTTGACTACAAAGAATACAGAGAAAAACTTATTGAATTATTAAAAGCGGAACACTTTGATATCATTCAATTGGAAACCTTATATCTCGCTCCTTATATAGAAACTATCAAAAGATACAGCAAGGGGAAAGTCGTTATGCGGTCTCATAATGCAGAATTTGAGATTTGGAATAGGATTGTTGATAGTACCTCGCTTCTACCTAAAAGGTGGTACCTGAAATATCTAACAAAGAAACTTAGGAAATTCGAATTGGAGAGGTTGGATCACTATGATGCATTAGTAACTGTAACACAACGAGACTTAAAAAAATATAAAAGCTTAGGGTACAAAGGAAAAGGGATGTATTCTCCTATTGGGATCAATATCAATCAATATGAACCAGTAGAAAATGACCTACAAAGAGCAAATCTATCCTTCATCGGATCTCTAGACTGGATACCAAACCTGAATGGATTATTCTGGTTTCTCAAAGAGATCTTTCCACGAATACTCAAGGAATACCCAAGTCTCGTAATGAACATTGCTGGTAGAAACACGCCTAAACCTATTGTAGACCTTTCAAGTGATAACATATTGATTCATGGCGAAGTAGATAGTGCTATTGATTTTATTAATGATTATCCAATTATGATTGTCCCTCTGCTTTCTGGGAGTGGAATGAGAGTGAAAATTCTAGAAGGAATGGCATTAGAAAAAGTTGTTATTTCTACTACGATCGGTGCTGAAGGTATCAATGCCGCGCACAAAGAATCGATTCTGATAGCTGATACACCAGCTGAGTTTTTTGAATGTATCAAATGGCTACTGGATAGTCCTGACCAAATGACAGAAGTGGGGAAGAAGGCTCGCCAATTTATTGGAGAGTATTTTGATGAAAGCAATAACGCAAAGAAACTAGTGAGTTTTTATAATTCAATTTTAATTGACTAGGCATAAGAGGATTTTTAAAATCGCTTAGCCTTATTTTTTTTGTAGTGGTTAATTATTTTCGTAAAGAACATGACCATGTTTGGGCGCTGTGAGCTATTTACAATCCTGAAATTACCTGAACTTTCCAAGCCATTTTTTACATAAGGAGCTTACTCAAATGAAAAGGAAAATGCTATTTAGGGAAATAAATCATTTGAATATAGAGCACAAAAATATTTGTTAATCCTAATGAAAAAGAAAAACAGAATCAATGATCTACCCAATCAACCAATTAACAAGAAAAAACAAAACCAAATAAATCCATAATCCATCTAAGTAATGCCAATAAATATTAAATAAATTGAGCCGTCTTTTTTTTGACAAATCGCTGAAATAGATCAAAACACTTACTGGGCTCTTGATCTTACGGACCGCGTTTATTACAAATAAAGCAAGAAAAGGAATCCCCGCAACGACATGGGCAAAGTGAATTCCTGATATTAAATACATGTATGAGGCCATGTTGTTATAATTGATAAAAATATCACTATTGTAGAGTTGTAACCAAGCCATAATTTGTGAACCCAGGAAAACTACAGTAAGCAAAAGGGTGATGATAAGTGCCATCTTATAGTTTCGAGTATTATCTTCCAAGTAGGACTTCTTAGCCCATTTTAAAGTAAAGCTACTCGCAATCAAAATTAACGTATTGAAGTAAAATAAGGAGGGTAGCTCTATTGGTGGAATATTTGATTGTAGGCGATTGTATAGATATGCGGCTGAAAATCCAAGAAATAAGGCTGAAACGGCAGCTAATATCAAAAACATGATGATATAAGACGGATGGACAAGATAGTTACGTTCTAAAGTCATAAGAACTAAACAGTATTGTGATTATTAGGTTTTGAAAAATGAGTATTCTATTCGCTAGATTTTCAATTTTATAAATTTAATATTGCAGCATTAAAAAACTGAAGATATGGGATTGAAATGGGGGGTTTTAGGTTTGGGGAAGATTGCACATCACTTTTGCAATGATTTATTGTTAGTAGAGGAGAATGAGTTATATGCAGTAGGTTCTAGATCTTTAGAGAAAGCGAGTGATTTTGGTCAACGATATGGAGCAATCAAAAGCTATGGATCGTATCAAGATTTAGTTGGGGATGCAGACATAGATATAATATATATTGCAACTCCACATGATTCTCATTTGGCATTCGCTAAGCTGGCTATGGATGCTGGAAAACACGTCCTATGTGAAAAACCATTAGCTGTTAATTATGACCAAGTATCACAGCTCATTCAATCTGCACAGGAGAATAAAGTCTTTCTTATGGAAGCTTTATGGACTAGGTTCAATCCTGTGATTGAAAAGGTAATTTCAGAGGTAAAAAGTGGAGCTATTGGAATACCAACCTATCTAAATTCTACTTTTTCATTTTATTCAGACATTGATCCATCTAGCCGATTATTTGATCCTAACCTTGCTGGTGGCTCTATTTTAGATGTTGGTATTTATCCCGTGTTTTTATGCTATACATTATTTGGTATGCCGCAATCAATAGCTGCTACAGGAACTCTAAGTGAACAAGGAGTGGATCTACAAATGACAGCTCTTTTGGATTATGGCGGCGGTTCTGCGCAACTCATGAGTGGATTGCAAGCGGATTGCGAAATGACCTCTAAAATATACGGAACTGAAGGTCAAATAACTATTGACCGAAGATGGCATGAAGCTCAAAGCTACCAAATCAATAAAGTGGATAAAAATGTAACCTACAAACATCCGACAAAAGGTAGAGGATACACCTATGAGATAATAGAATGCATGAAGTGTATTGAAAGTGATCAGCTAGAAAGCGATAAGTGGTCTCATCAAGATAGTCTAAATCTAATTGCTATTTTAGATGAAATCAGAAGACAAGTAGGAGTTGTATACCCATTTGAATAACTAAAGTGCCTGACAGTTCAAAAGTTTATGATAACTACGCGAGTCAGGTGTGAAGATTGGAAAATTCAGCATCAGTGATCGCATTGATTAAAGCTATCTAATCACCTACGGTATTGAGGAGCATTTAGAATAACCTGACCAAGAAAATTACTACTATGATTAATATACAGTGCTTGAATGTTATTTAAAGTTGCTACACAAGAAGAACAATTTTGCATAATAGTTCCGTTATAGGCAGGAATTGCAAAAGCTTGCGATCCTAGAATTGTACCTGAGCTTAAATCTAGATCACAATTTAATAAAAACTCATTTGACATAACTTCTATAGTCCCATCATTAATAAATAGACCGTCCATACATTCTAGTAGCTATGCATTTTGACTACCGAAATTATTATAATCTATGTACACAATATTTTCCCAAATCATACAAAAGTCACTCGTGAATCCATAGCCATTGTTAAATATTGTAATGTTTGTATTTAGAGATGTCAGGATGTATTTATCGTAAACATTAAAATCAAAATTTCCGAAAATGTCAATGAAGAAATAATCATTTAAAAACTCTAACTGACAATTTTCAGATATCGTAACCCAACTTATTCCTATTTGATCAACATTATCTGCAAAAACAACATAGCCGATGGGTGCGTATAAATTGATATTCGAACAATTCGCTTCTATTGAGATCGTATCATTCGTAAGTAGATCATTTCCGGGATAGACATCCCAATTACTTACATCATCATAATCTCCAGCCGTATGAAAAGTGTAGGTGATAGCTTGGGCATTGAAACTAAGGAATAGACAGCATGTAAAAATGGTTATCCGTCTCACTAATGTTTATTTTATCTAGGCAACATAAGACTTTTAAAATGGAGATATTAGTGCTCACATGGTTCAAAGCGATCAGATCACTTTAGGGAGCATTGAGAATAACTTGACCACGAATGTTGCAATTCTTGTTTAGATATAGTGTTTCAATGTTATTAAAGGTTGCTACACAAGAAGAACAATTTTGCATTATGGCTCCATTATATGGGGTTATAGTATACGGTTGGTTTCCAGTGATTGTACCAGATGCTAATTCTATATCACAATTAAAATCAAACGAAGGCCAATTAACTTCTATAGTTCCTTCATTAATAAAATAACCATTCATGCAGCCTAGATAGAATGCTTCTTGAGTACCGTAATTATAATAGTCTATCATAACATAGCTTTCCCATATTGGGCAGGTATTAGTTATAATACCATCGCCATAGTTGTTAATTTCTATAAATGTATTTGATGGAGTTAGTATTGAATTATAATCACCATTGACGTCGAAAATGCCCCCCCCATTGATGGATATTGTGAAATAACTACTTAGAAATTCTAATTGACAATTACTGCTGGATATCGTAACCCAATTTATCCCAATCTGATTTATATTTTCTAAAAACACGACATAACCTTGTGAGGCGTCAAGATTAATGTTCCAACAATTTGCCTCTATCGATATAGTATCATTTGTATTTAAATTATTTCCTGGATACATATCCCAATTGCTAACTTCGTTATAATCTCCTGCTGTATGAAATGTATAGATTGTCGCTGGTAGTTTGCTACTAGAGAAAAAGAATAATGAAATGATTATAATGAGTCTCATGTAAGTGGTTTTTTAAGCCAATATCTGACTTTTATATTCAAAGATATTAGTGATCACCTCGCGCTAAGCAATCAGGTCACTTTACCAGTTTATCGAAGTGAGCTCACCCAATTAGAAAACTCAGTCAATCCCATAGCATTCAAACACATATCAGCCGTCAGGCCACCTTTCCTAGCAGCGCAAACACCAGCATGTACATACCTTATCTGATCTTTACTATGTGCATCAGGATTGATAGAAATTTTCACACCTTTTTCTAGTGCGTATGGAATCCATGACCAATCCAAATCTAGTCTAGATGGATTAGCATTCAGTTCGATAACCATACCGTTTGCAGCACAAGCATCTATAATAAATGCATGATCAATAGGGTAGCCCTCTCTTGCTAATAACAGCCTTCCTGTCGGATGGCCAAGAATGTGCGTATTAGGGTTTTCGATTGCTTTAGCAAGTCTAGCATTTGCTTTCGTTTTATCCATTTTTAGGTTAGTATGAACAGATGCTATGACCAATTCAAATTCTTTAAGGAAGTAATCACCATAATCCATGCTACCATCGTTTAAGATATCACACTCTATACTTTTGAAAACCCTAAAGTCTGTATACGATTCATTTAGTTTATCAATTTCTGCCATTTGCATCATCACACGATCTTCTGACAAACCATTGGCATAAAAGGCAGCTTTACTGTGATCAGACATTACAAAATATTCAAAACCAAGTCTGATGCATTCGTCTGCCATTTCTTTTACAGAATGTAATCCGTCACTATAGGTAGAGTGATTATGTACGATTCCTTTGATGTCTTGATCCGTGATAAGTGTAGGAAGTTGATTGTTTTGTGATTGCTCATAAGCTGTAGCGGATTCTCGGTATTCCGGTACTATGTAAGTCAATCCTAGTTTGTCAAATACGTCTTGTTCGCTATCGCCATTTGGAACCTCCTCAATGTTCTCTAGAAACTGCTCACCAGAATTCATTCTAAATGCGGATGCACCGAAATCATCTTCCGATACTTGATGGAGAAAAACAGGATATCCTTCATACTGCAACATGGTCTCATCTTCATCTAATTCAAGACCATCGATTTTGTCAATAAGTTCAGTGTCTTTGATCGTTGATAAGATGTCAATTCCAGTTACTTCTGGCATCATTCGTTTAGTAGGTCCAGCTAGTGTTGATTTATGGTCCGGAAAAGCAGATCCTATCAATTCCTCAAGCTCGTTTGCCTCTTTCTCTAAGTAATCAAATAGATATTTCCCTTGACTATCTATAAAATATTCTAGTTGTTTTTTCAAGGTAGCTTGAGTTTTGAGCCCAAATCCCTTTAATTCTACAAGTCTATTTTCGTTGCAAGCATAAAGTAATTCTCCTACATTTTCTATCCCAAGTTCTTTCCAGACAACCTTAATTTTCTTAGGCCCAAATCCTTTGATATCGAGCATTTTTACTATGCCTTCAGGTGTTATTGCAACATACTTTTCATATGCGGCAAGTGTTCCTGATTGAAGTAATTCTTGAATTTTGTTAGATATATTTTTACCTACACCTTTGATGGCTGTAATTTCTTCCACAGGCATAGTTGATAAATCTTGTTCTATTTTTCTCAAGGACAAATAAGCATTTGAATAAGATCTGATCTTAAAAACATTCTCATCATGTAATTCCATGATTTTTGCCAACCTATTGAAAAATCTTGCTATATCTCTATTTGTCATGTTGCTTTTGTTGTAACCCAAATGGTTAAATGTCTATCAATAATATTGAGTCAATTATAAGGATGCAAAACTAATCAATACATTTTCATCAAACAATTTTTGATTATAAAGTCTACTATATTAAATTTGCTGACCAATAAGGAAATATACAACATTAATAATCTTAATATAAACTATTAAAAATATGAAAACCCAGTTAACTTTTTTTTTAGCTATCTTCTGTGCCATGTTAATAACTGCTTGTGGCGGTGGAGGTACATCTCAAGCGATACCAGCAGATTTAGCTGGTTATACTGTCAATGACCTAGAAGGAACTAGCGCGGCCGTTGCTCAAAAATATAGTGCAACTGGTTTAGTATTAGAAAACGGATATCTTATCGATGGTAATAAAAGTGGACAATGGTCTACATATGACAATGATGGTAAGATTAGTTCTGTGGTTAATTATATAGATGGAATGAAGAATGGTGAAGAACTAAAATTCAACAATAGAGGAATGCTGGAAGGTCGGGCTTCTTACAAAAATAATACTTTGGATGGATTATCTGGAACCTACAAAAATGGAAGACCGGTTCAAGAAGTATCTTATAAAAATGGACAGTTTGACGGTCCGACTAAAAAGTATTTCAATAATGGTAAAATCCAACAAGAAATCAACTTTAAAAATGGCAAACAAGATGGATTGTTCAAATATTTTAATGAAGAAGGAGATGTAACACTAGAGTATTTGTATAAGAATGGAGAGAAAGTAAGTGGTGGTATTGTTGAGAAGTAATCCTCAATGACAATAAAATAGATGAAGGCTCACAATTATTTTGTGGGCCTTTTGTGATGCTCTTTACATTTATCTAAAGTTGATTCCATTGATGCTATATAAAATTGGAGGCCCTGGAGCTGATGACAGAGTCTTCGAAAAGATTAAGCTATCTGCACCTTCGATAGCCCTGAAACTCTGTTTTGAAAAGTAGCGAAACTGTGCAATCAAAATAGATAGTTGAACTAATCCAGCATTTCGCGGGATATAGGGTTTAATACTATCGGTGTCCGCTTAAATTTGAGGATGACTATAAATAGCTATTTAAAGCCTTATGTCTAGGTTATAGCAATGCATTTTGAAATATAGAACCCCTGCGGATCAAAAACAAAACTAAATTAGGTGCTTGAAATTTTAATTCCAGCACTTTTGCTCCAACATTTTCTTTTTCTGTACTGTCTAGGCTTATCAGTATTATTCAGGAATTTTACAGCATTAATATACCTTATAATT
>CAXBGT010000215.1:0-8797 GCA_963975265.1 uncultured Saprospirales bacterium | reverse complement strand
ATATGTGCGCAAAAATAGAATTGATAAGATACATATCGCAACTTTAACAGCTTATATTATAAAATGATTGTGTTTTGGAATGAAATAGGAGGTTAAAGTTTTGGTAATGTTACGTTCATCGACATTTTCAAATGTCGATATTCCTATGATTATTTAGTACGTGAATTAATTTAGATGATTGAAGTTTTTGGCATACACAATCCCAAAGAAAGTCGCCAGGAGTAGATGCTACGGCTTTTGAAGGGTTTTGCTAAATACAATAATAGAAATAAAACACATCAGCTATGGCAACAGGGTAATCATCCTGTAGAATTAGTAAGCAAAATATGGATAGGCAGATGGATAGAATATGTTCATGATAATCCAGTAAGAGCAAGTCTGGTAAGGCGTCAGGAAGACTATATACACAGTAGCGCTAGTAACTATTTAGGTATACAGTCAGAACTTGAGATTGATGTATTGGACATGAATTTGTTGATTTAAGTGGTTTTAGATAATCATATTAAGATCGTAGGCAGGAGCCTAAGACCAACAACAATATTGGTTTAGTTGAATTTATTTTGAATCAGACCCCTTCTACAAACTGCATCTCATACAACTCACGATATCTGCCACCTTCCTTCTGCAACAACTCATCATGCGACCCAAATTCCACAATATTACCCTTATCCATCACCATGATTTTATCAGCATGACGGATCGTAGAAAGTCTGTGTGCTATTATTATCGATGTTCGCTTTTCTATCAGTTTCTCAATTGCATGTTGGATAATAGATTCAGTCTCTGTATCTATAGAACTGGTCGCTTCATCCAAGATCAAGATGTCTGGATTGAACACCAACGCTCTTACGAATGAAATCAACTGCCGCTGACCAACAGATAAATTATTACCCCGTTCCATAATCTTTTGGTCGTAGCCATCAGGCATATTATCAATAAATACATCGGCACCTATTGTTTTCGATGCATCTTTGACCGTCTCTAGACTGATAGATTCGTCACGAAGCGTTATATTATCTGCTACATTTCCATTGAATAAAAATACATCCTGAAGTACAATGGAAATGCGTTCTCTCAGGGTGGGTAAATCGTACTTACGCAGATCAACGCCATCAATAGTAATACTTCCTTTTTGGTATTCATAGAATCGGTTGAGCACATTGATAATGCTACTTTTGCCTGACCCTGTGCTTCCTACAATTGCTAAAGTCTCACCTGCATTGACCTTAAATGATATGTCATTTAGCACAAAATTTTTCTCATCATATGCAAAGTGCACATTCTTAAACTCGATTTCTCCTTTTAGATTTGCAACTTTTGTAGTTCCGTAGTTTTTTATAACTTCATTGGCATCTACTACTTTTTTGACTCGATCGGCAGCCACTAAACCCATCTGTAGAGAATTAAATTTATCTGCCAATAGTCTAACAGGTCTAAACAATAAATTGAGGTAAATAGGAAATGCCACCAAAGCACCGAAGGATACTTGATCACTCAAATAGGCTTTTGCACCTAACCATATCATTAAAGCCAGTGCAAGTGCTGAAATAAATTCTACAACAGGAAAAAAGACAGCATAATAGAAAATCGAATTCAGATTGGCCTGTGTATATTCTTTATTTATCGCTTTGAATTTATCCATCTCCTGTTGCTCGGCATTGAATATCTGAACTACTCGCATCCCAGATATCCGCTCCTGGAGAAATGCATTCATTTTAGATATTTGTGTTCGCACTACTTGAAACGAAGCTTTCACTTTTTCTTTGAATATATAACTAGCTATAATCAAAAAAGGCAAAGTCAAAAGACAGATCAATGTCAATCTCCAACTTGTATAAAACATAATACCGATCACTGCAAAGACAGCAAGAAGATCTGCAATAATTGTCAATACACCTTGCTCAAAGACCATATTGATTGATTCTATATCATTGATCGTCCGCGTTGTAGCCGTTCCAATAGGGGTTTGGTCAAAAAATCTAAGCTTGTAACTGGTAATCGTATTATACACTTGTATACGAAGGTCTTTTATTACAGATTGTCCTAATAAAGCTGCGGAATATATAAAGAAGTACCTTAGGACTGCATTGGCCAATACAACAACAACATACAATATTGCCATGTTAGTTAATCCTCCTACATCATTCACCATGATGTAATTATCAACCATCTCCTTGATCAAATAAGGTCGAATTGTACTGATAGGAGCTAAGATGACAGCCAAGAAAAGTGTCCAAATAAATAGATGCTTATATGGCTTAGCTTTACCCAATACCCATCCTAGAAGTTTTAAATCTAAGTCTTGTTTTTTTTGATCCTTTTCGGCCATAAGTATATTCAAACGAAGTGGCGAAGATAATGTTTACATTCACAACACGATATAAAATGATTACTAATAAGCGAGAGACAGAATGTCTGAAATGGAGAAAATGCAGTTTTGGGAAGCAAGGTAGTCGCTCCTTTATCAACCAAAAACATAGTGGTCGAATATCTTAAGAAAACATTAAAAATGTTCCAGATATTTAAATCTGTCTAAATAATGACATAGAGAACAAATTAAATGTAACTATCTTCACGCTACTATCGTATAAAAGAAGGATATCAAAGTCAATTATTTGCACGATATTTGTATTAAGTAAAAAAACAAAATAAATAATATGCAAGCTATTAATTTAACAAGAGTACTGAAAGTAAACTTCCTTGCTCTATTCGTACTCATGGGAACATTTACTTTTGGTCAATCTTCAGCGCAGACTTATACTGCAGAAAATGAGGGATGGCTTGTTAGTATTGACGAAGCTTATGAAGTATCTCAAGAAACTGGTAAACCAATCTTAGCGAATTTCACAGGAAGTGATTGGTGTGGGTGGTGTAAAAGACTAACAAAAAGTGTTTTTATTCATGATGAATTTAAATCATGGGCTTCTGAGAATGTTGTATTACTAGAACTTGATTTTCCTAGAAAAAAACAACTTCCGGCAGAAATTAAGAAACAAAATACAAATCTTCAAAAAGCTTTTGCTGTTAGAGGATATCCTACGATTCACGTTTTTGATTTAAGTAAAAACGATTCTGGAGAATTTGCAATTAGTGCATTAGGGAAAACAGGATACACGAAGACTGTAGCTGAATTTACAGCAGGAGTTGAACAAATGATATCAAGAAGAGGGACTGAATAATCAGTTTTCTAGATAAGTTTAAAGAAAGCCATTAGATTAATTTCTGATGGCTTTTTGTGTATTCCAATTTATTGTTCCTTCTTCTTAAACCCCCAATTCAACCACAATCCTATCTAGCTTGGCTTCTAGTTCTGCATATTTAGAATCAAAATTCACCACATCATCCAACTTGTCATTTACACTGATGTAAAATTTTATTTTTGGTTCAGTTCCGCTTGGTCTAGCCGCTACCTTTGATCCATCCTCTGTAGTGTATATTAACACATTCGAATTAGGTATGTCGATACCACTTACCTTGCCTGTGATCATATTGGTTGAAGTAGATGTGTTATAATCATCGATAATTTCAACCTTGGATCCGTCTATACTTTCTAAGGGGTTTTCTTTGAAATCAGCCATCATTTGTTTGATTTCTTGAGCACCGCTAGCTCCTTTTTTTACTAGCGAAACTAATCTCTCTAGGTAAAATCCATAGTGGGTATAACATTCTAGAAGTTCTTGATAAAATGAACTTCCGTTAGATTTTGCAGTTGCGGCAATTTCACAAGCGAGTAACGTTGAAGTAACGGCATCTTTATCCCTTACAAAATCCCCTACCATAAAACCAAAACTTTCTTCACCACCCCCTATGAAATCTTGTTCTGGATGATCTTTTATCATCTTTGCTATCCATTTAAACCCAGTTAAAGAAGTCTTTATCTCCACTCCATATGCCTTAGCTAAATTTTGCATCATCGGAGTTGAGACGATTGTGGAGGCTATAAATTCATTTCCTTTGAGACCACTTTTTGTTCTATTGTCAAGAAGGAATTTTGTCATCAACAACATTGTTTGGTTACCATTGAGGAGTTGGATTTTACCTTTATTATTTCTTACAGCAATGCCTAATCTATCGCTATCTGGATCAGTTCCTATCACGATATCAGCGCCTATTTCTTCGGCTTTCTTTATGGCCAATTCAAGTGCTTCAGGCTCCTCAGGATTGGGTGACTTTACAGTGGGAAAGTTACCATCTGGTTCAGCTTGTTCGGCAATAATAGTTACATCGGTGTAACCTGCTTTATCAAGCACCTGAGGTATTGCAGTAATTGATGTTCCATGTAAAGAAGTAAAGACAACTTTTAAATTATCCTTATTCTGTGCACCGAACTCGCCATTTGTAACTGATGCTGCAATAAATGCATGATCTACTTCTTTATAAATGAGTTCTATGAGTTTTTCATCGAAATCAAAATTGATATCCTCAAACGAAAGCCTATTTATTTCAGCTATAATTTCACCATCTTGTGGGGGGACTATTTGGCCACCATCAGTCCAATAAACCTTGTATCCATTATACTCAGGAGGGTTATGAGATGCAGTTAGTACTATACCTGCATGACATTCCAAATAGCGAACTGCAAATGATAACTCAGGAGTTGTTCTTAATTCTGAGAATAGATAGGCTTTTATTCCATTTGCTGAGAAGACTTCTGCTACGGTCCTTGCTAGTGTGTCGCTATTGTGTCTACAGTCATAAGCTATTACTACTTTACACTGTTCTTCAGGATAGGTAGTTTTGATGTAATTACTTAAGCCTTGGGTTGATTTACCAAGTGTATATTTATTAACTCTATTTGTTCCAGCTCCCATGATGCCCCGCATTCCACCGGTGCCAAATTCTAAATCCTTATAGAATCTATCTTCTAATTGGGATGGGTCAGTTTCGCTTATTTTTCTAATCTCGTCTCTAGTCTTTTTATCAAACACAGTTGATGTCCAATATTTTACCTTGTTGTTAATATCTACTTTGTCCATAATTGAAATTTAAACAAATGTAATTTAGAATTTTAGTAAGTCATGAAAATTGAAAGTCTATTTTTAAATCAGAATACTTTAGAGATTATTTTTTCAGCAAATGAATAATAAATATATTTCTGGGAAGCGAATCGGCCAAAATGGTAGACTACAGTTTATTTTTTGGTCAAATTCTAATCATTTCATTTTCATTTATTAAGTGATGGGAATTAAGATTAATGAAGGATTTATGTGATCAAACACACAAGTTTAATATAGTTACAGCTAGTTTACACACCTACCTACCTATGATGAGAGGGAGTGGGTGGTGTATAATAGGACAAATACTTTTTTATTCAAAAATTAATTTTTTATCCATTATATACCGAATTTATAGACTTTGTGTTATATTTACACCAAGTTAAATCAATTTTATATTGGTTTCATTTGGTTAGGGTTGAGGTGATGCATTTGCATTACCTCATTTTTTTGCCCTCATCTCATCAAAGTATTTTCACAAAATAATCGGTCATCAATAATTTGTATTATTCCTTATTTCTGGGCAAGTTTAATGTAGACAAAAGACTATTCGTATAAATTAAAATAATATATGTCTTTTTTCATTCTTTGGGAATCATAATAATAAATGTACTTTTAGCGCCGAATTAATATGGTGTTAGATCAAATAAGTGAAAATTCGAAAATTTAAAAACTAAAAACAAACTAAATGGGACAAAATTTAATGTACGTAATTCCAGTATTTGGTGTACTGGCACTGCTTTTTACTTTCTGGAAATCAGGATGGGTATCTAAGCAAGATGCAGGTACTGAGAAAATGATAAGAATTGCAAAACATATTAGTGATGGTGCAATGTCATTTCTAAAAGCAGAATATAAAGTATTATCAATATTCGTAGTGATCGTAGCCGCGCTACTTCTATGGAGTGGAATGACTGAAGCATCGTCTCCAATGGTGGCTTTATCATTCGTTTTAGGAGCGATTTGTTCAGCGTTGGCTGGGTTGATAGGGATGAAAGTGGCTACAAAAGCAAACGTACGTACGACTGCAGCAGCTAGAACTAGTCTCGGTAGAGCACTAGAAGTAGCATTTGCTGGAGGAGCTGTAATGGGACTTGGAGTAGTAGGATTAGGAGTTTTAGGACTTGGAGTTTTATTATTATTATATACTAATATGTTTGGTATAGCGAATGTTGACCAAGTAACAAGAGTAATTACTGTGCTAACTGGATTCTCATTTGGAGCATCATCTATTGCATTGTTCGCAAGAGTAGGTGGTGGTATCTATACGAAAGCTGCAGATGTTGGAGCCGATCTAGTAGGTAAGGTCGAAGCCGGTATTCCAGAAGATCATCCATTAAATCCTGCAACTATTGCAGATAATGTTGGTGATAATGTTGGTGATGTAGCAGGAATGGGAGCAGATCTTTTTGAGTCATATGTTGGATCTATCATAGGAACTATGGTTTTAGGTGCTACTTACATCGGAGTGACTGGTGGATTTGATTCAGGAAATGAATTCGGTGGTATGAATGCCGTTCTACTTCCTTTAGTATTAGCTGCGGTAGGAATACTTACATCTATAATAGGTACATTTTTCGTAAAAGTAAAAGAAGGAGGAGATCCTAAGAAAGCATTGACTCAGGGAGAACTTGTATCTGCAGTTCTTATGCTTGGTGCAACATGGGCTATCGCTCAATGGATGCTTCCTAATGGTTTGGGTGATTACACAGCAAACGGAGTGTTTTTTGCTGTACTTTGTGGTCTCGGTGCAGGTCTTTTGATCGGTATGATTACGGAGTACTATACGGGTACAGGTTCTAAACCAGTAATGTCAATCGTAAAACAATCATTAACAGGAGCGGCAACAAATATCATCGCAGGTCTAGGAGTAGGTATGATATCTACAGCTGGACCAATCATTGTATTGGCAGCGGCTATATTAGGAGCACATCACTTTGCTGGTCTATATGGTATTGCTATTGCAGCGGTAGGTATGTTATCAAATACAGGTATTCAGTTGGCAGTAGATGCTTACGGACCTATTGCGGATAACGCAGGTGGTATCGCTGAAATGGCTGAGCTTCCAAAAGAAGTAAGACAAAGAACTGATAAGTTGGATGCAGTAGGAAACACTACAGCAGCAATTGGAAAAGGATTCGCTATCGGATCTGCAGCATTAACAGCTTTGGCGTTATTTGCAGCATTTATGGCTACAGCAGGTATTTCATCTATCGATATCGCACAACCTAAAGTTATGGCTGGGTTACTAGTCGGAGGTATGCTACCATTCTTGTTCTCTGCATTATCTATGAATGCTGTAGGTAAAGCGGCAATGGATATGATCAACGAAGTAAGAAGACAGTTTGCTGAAATTCCAGAATTGAAAGCTGCACTTGCAGTAATGAAAAAGAATGATGGAAAAGAGCAGAGTGAATGGTCAGCTGCAGATGTAGCAACTTTTGAAGCGGCCGATGGAAAAGCGGAATATAGTAAGTGTGTAGAGATTTCTACAGAGGCATCTATAAGAGAGATGATTTTGCCAGGTCTTATCGCAGTCATCACACCCGTAATATTCGGTTTTGCAGGTGGAGCGCAGATGTTAGGAGGTGTTTTAGCTGGAGTTACAGTTTGTGGTGTTCTTATGGCAATCTTTCAATCTAATGCTGGTGGAGCATGGGATAATGCTAAGAAAATGTTCGAAGAAGGAGTTGAGATCGATGGTGTAATGCACTATAAAGGATCTGAAGCTCACAAAGCGACAGTGGTAGGGGATACAGTAGGTGACCCTTTCAAAGATACTTCTGGACCTTCACTAAATATCTTATTGAAATTGATGTCTGTAGTAGCGTTGGTAATCGCTCCGTTTATTGGACACTAGAATAATCAGATTTAAATAATACTGAAGCCACTTTCCATTGATTTGGGGAGTGGCTTTTTTAATACTTAAATTCTCCGATGCTTGCGTCGGAGTCATAAAAAAGATGTTTTTGCATAAAAACACCTTATCACAAAAAAGATCCGATTTCCGACCTTTAGGTTGGAAAAATTTTGGCTAATGCTCCATCCGCTTGTGGTGGGGTAGTCAAAATTAGGATCTTTTTTATTGTTGAATTGAGAATATTGGATTTTTAATGGCTTTTGGGAATTAGATCTGGCTTTTATTAAATTTTGGATGTTGCAAAAACAGTGATTTGATCGCTTTGGTCGATGTGATTTCTTCAATGCGAAGATTATGTGGTCACAGTTAATTGAACACTTTCACAAGTAGGTACAATATAAGATTAGATAACTGTCCTACTTTTTACTACCTATGCCCGTGCCCTGAATGATCGTCACAATATCCGGCCTCGAGGTATAATGATCATTTGGTTTTCAAAGTTTAGATGGTGTAGCTCACATGGATGTCACCCAAAAGCAAAAATGACAGCAATATTACTGTTCCTCCTTAATCCTTATCTAAAAGGAACACGCATATTTGCTCTGGCAGGGTATAGGATTATCATATTTTATTTTCTTGTACTAGAAAAAATTTCCATCAAATACTATATTGTCAAACAGCCACCATCGAACAGTCTAATGTCCAATAGTCTAAAAGCCCAGCAGTACAAGTGTGGCTTACTGTAAGTAAACGCACATATTCGAACCTCCAATAGTCTAAAAGCCCAGCAGTACAAGTGTGGCTTACTGTAAGTAAACGCAGATATTCGAACCTCCAATAGTCTAAAAGCCCAGCAGTACAAGTGTGGCTTACTGTAAGTAAACGCACATATTCGAACCTCCAATAGTCTAAAAGCCCAGCAGTACAAGTGTGGCTTACTGTA
>CAXBGT010000214.1:0-8810 GCA_963975265.1 uncultured Saprospirales bacterium | reverse complement strand
GCATTGGACCGGGAAATGCAAATTCGATGTACGAAGATTATGCTGTTAACTATTATCCTATGACTTATGCAATCAATGCATATAATAATACGATTTATGAGACAGGAGCTCCAACAGGTGTCAATACATGGAACAGCTGGTTATTCGAGTCATTCGAAATGTCTTTAACTTCTACAATAGTTGATGCCATCTGCCCAGGAGAAGGGGCGATTGAAATTAATAGTATAAACGGTGCTGGTGATATTTCATATGTCTGGAGTGATGGCCTTGGGAATGCAAATTTTATTGAACAGCTTGAACTTGGTTCGTATACAGTAACAGCTACAGATGAAAACGGTTACGAAATAATAGAAACATTTTTCGTAGATGGTCCAACTACAGGGCCAGTTGAAGTCGAGTTATTATCCTCAATTGATGTAGATTGCAATGGAGGTGATTCAGGAGTTTTGACTGTTGGTGGTTCTGGTGGCAATAGCGGATATACTTATACTTGGAATAATGGCGATTCTGGTTCGTCTATAGATGGACTTGCGGCTGGTGATTATTTAGTTACTGTCAATGACTCTGAAGGATGTTTTGTGATTGAGACCTTTACAGTTTACGAACCCGATATACTAATATTAAGTATTCAAACAGATGATTCTAACTGTGGTAATGCCGATGGTCAGGTAGTTGCATTGACGACTGGAGGAATATCCCCACGGCAATATGATTTTGGGAATGGCGAGAACACGAGTGGTATATTTGATGGTATTGAACCAGGGGATTATGTAATGACAGTCACGGATTTTAATGGATGTATTGAATCGAGTCCATTTACAATTAATGCTACCGAAGCACCAGTAGCAAGCGCTGAAGCTGTCGAGGATATTGATTGCTCAAATATAGATGTAATGATATCTGGACAGGGTTCATCAGAAGGTGATGAAATAGGATATGATTGGACAACTGAGGATGGCTCTATTGTAGAGGGGGCGAATGAAATTGACGTAACCGTTGATGCCGCAGGTACATATACGCTTGCCGTTACTGATAGTGCAACTGGATGTACAGAATCTATTGATGTTACGATAAACGCAGATATCGAAGCTCCAATGACTTCAATTCAGGACCCTGAAACGTTAAACTGTAATACGGAAATGACTATCCTTGATGCTTCAGGATCCTCTGAAGGAGAAATTTTTATATATCAATGGTCTACGGAAGATGGAAACATAATCAATGGTGCCGATGAGAATGCGGCTTTAATCGATGCTCCGGGAACTTATAACTTCCTTATAACGAACACAGATAATGGCTGTAGTAGTGAACAATCCGTTACTGTAACCCTAGACGATGAATTGCCAACTGTTTCAGTTGAAGATCAGATAATTGATTGCACCAATACAGAGGTCGAACTTTGTGCAGATGTAGAAGCCGGGTCTATGGTGACTTGGGCAACACAAGAAGGTGAAGTTGAGGCAACTTGTATCTCAGTTGGCATGGCAGGGACCTACTTTGCTGAAGTGATAGGAAATAACGGTTGTATTGCTACAGATGAAGCTATTGTATCTCTTTCTGCAGATCTTCCTCAAGTTTCGATTGCCGAGCCAGAGACTTTGACATGTATTGTGACTTCTATTACGCTTGAGGCTTCTTTGGAGGGAAACCTTTCTGACTATAGCATCCTTTGGACTTCTCCGGCTGATATAGAAATCAATAATGAAGACCTTTCCATAAATGTTGATGAAGCTGGACAATATACACTTGCTATTTCGAACTTAATGAATGGATGTACGACAACTACCTCTATAATAGTTGATCAAGTGATTATCAATCCAGAATCTGTCTTTACTTCATCTTTGAATGACGGTACTTTGATTTTAAATAGCTCTTCTACAGGAGATCCTTCTAGTTTTAGCTGGAACTTTGGATCAACAGACGAAAATACGGTAACAACTTTTGATGAAACAGGAACTTACGAAGTATGTCTTACCGTATTTAATGACTGTGGAGAAGATACGCATTGTGATGATGTCTACTTTGTTTCTCAATTATTATTCGAAAATTCTACAACCAATGTTCTTTGTTTTGGTGAAGATCAGGGATCAATTACAGTCGAGCCTTCGGGAGGCGAGCCTGGTTATACAATTTCTTGGGTTGGCCCAAATGGATTTACCTCGACATTATTGTCGATTGCGAATCTTATCGCTGGTGATTACAGCATGGTATTGCATGATACATATGGTTATGAAAAAACAGGAAGTTATATAATAATTGAACCGGATGCCATCATTGGATCTTCAGTACTAATTACACATGAAACCAATAATACTCAGAATGGAAGCATCACATTAGGTGTTGAAGGAGGAACAGGAGCATTAAGCTACGACTGGAGCAATGGATCCAACACAGCTGATCTCTCTGGACTTACGGCTGGGGATTACTCTGTTGTAGTGACAGATGAAAATGGTTGTTCGAAAGAATTTGGACCTTATACCATACAAAGTTCTATTGTAAGCGTACAAGACTTGAGATTTATTAATTCCTTACAAGTATATCCTGTTCCTGCATTTGAGAATGTTAATATCTCTGTAGAATTGACTGAAGCGATGAATACTCAAATGAGAGTTCTCGATGCTTATGGAAAAGTGATTACGAACCAGAATTTCAATCGGAAAAAAATTCATGTTCAGCTTGACCTATCGAATTTCATTTCTGGAGTTTATTACATCGAATTTAGTACTAAAGGTACTAAATCACTAGAAAAATTTGTAGTGATCCGACAGTAATAGATTGAGTAATAATCAAAAAAGCAAGCGTTTTGTTTCAGTTTTTTATGTCAAAATTAGTTTATGTTTAATATGTAACACCGCTAGAAACGAATCCTGTTTTGAAAATCTCTCCTGTTACCAATTATAAAGTGCCCCCACCGGTAAATATGACTAAATTGAATGTCCAACACAGCTTGCATATCCTCTAACGTGCTACCTTGCAAAGGGGAAATACTCAGATTTGTTTGAATAATTTCTATCAAATTTATTTGCGGTAGTGTTGTCCAATTCTAATTTTATCTTCGTGTTTCAAAGAAAGAAATATAATGGCAATAATTAAGAAAAATATGGTCGTATCTCTGCACTAGATACTTAGAGAAGACGGACCTACAGGAGAAGTAATTGAAGATACATTTGGCGGAAATCCTGTTATATTTACTTTTGGTATTGGTCTGATGCTACCTGCATTTGAGGCAAAGCTTAAGGGTAAATCGATAGGTGATGAATTCTCATTCCTATTAGCCCCAAGTGAAGCTTATGGTGAAACTAAAAATGATTCTGTAGTGGAAGTGCCTTTATCTAACTTTGCTAATTCAGATGGTATTATTGATGATAAGGTTATAGCATTGGGTCAAATAATAAGAATGAAAAATCAAAATGGGCAGTCATATTCAGGATTGATAAAAGAAGCCAACGAAACTACTGTAAAAGTAGATTTTAATCATCCAATGGCTGGAAAAAGTTTACACTTTAGGGGCGAAATAAAAAAGGTAAAAGTTGATGACGGATTGAATTAGACTATTGAGTATGATTTACGATATTGTACTATTATTTAGGTCTTGGATCCATTGGCATTTTAATATCATTTCCAAATTCCTTATTGCCAAAAAAAGTGGCTTTTTTCATTGTACATACTTTCAGAGGATCCGTTTATAATAATTTGATTTATTTCATCCTTCTGAATCAAAGTACCAGTCCAAAAAACTAGAATGATATCACTAACATTGTATCATTGAAGTTGTAATTTACATAAGTCTTCGATTCGATCTATCTAATATGGCTTACTTCTGAAAATCCCTGAATAGAGTAACCGGCATGCGATTATATGTGTAATTTAACTGTTTATTATACATTTCTCAAAATTATACATTTCTCAAAATCTCAAGAGGTGATCTTTTTACTATATCACGACTATTCCATAAACCAATAATCACTGTTAGCGCCACTATGAAAATAAATATTCCAAGAATTGGCCACCAACTAAGACTAAAATCTAGTTCGAATACAAACTTCGCCAATAAATAGCTTCCTAAAACAGCCAAGGAAATCCCTGTGAGTGCTGATAGAATACCCAACGATGCATATTCTACTGCATTGATTCTATAAATCTGTTTCTCGACCGCACCTAAAGTTCTTAGTAGGACACTTTCCCGAATACGTTGAAACTTACTTAAGAACAGCGAACTAATCAATACGATCAGACCGATCAAAATACTGAATCCTGCCATGAATTTTATTACATAGCTTACCTTGGTGATGATATCATTCAAAGTAACCAAAATACTCCCGAGATCAATAACCGAAGCATTAGGCATCTTTTTTACTACTGCATTTCTAAAGTTTGCAGTAATTTGTTTTTCTGGAGATTTAGTAACGAGAATGAGAAACTGAGGGGCATCTTCAAGAACTCCTATTGGAAAGAGAATAAAGAATCTAGATTCAAGTTTTCGAAAGTTAATTTTCCTGATACTACCAACATAAGTGGTAATCATAGCACCTTGCACATTCCAAACCAGCTCATCTCCAATTTCTACATTCAAGCCTTCACTATATCTTTCATCCAGAGAAATGAATATAGAGTCTCCAGCGTTATGGGTACCCGTATAAGTACCTTTCATAAGAATATCATCAGGTGGCATCTCTTCTTGATAACTAACTCTAGCTTCTCTATTTATAGCCCACCTACGAGAAGTACGAGTAGTATCAGATAACCAATCTTTCTTAGACTTGCCTTTCCAGGCAGCTAATTCCATAGTCACAACGGGTACGTGTTGGATAATCGGCATATTAAATGACTTGGTAAGGTCTTCTATTTCCTCTTTTTGATCCGCTTCGATTCCAAAGACGATCATGTTAGGTTGATTGCCAGCTCCCATATCTTCAACGTTATTAAGGATAAGCCCTTGAAGAATAAAAAGCAATGTCAGAATTCCAGTACCTAAACCAATTGACACGATTAAAGTCAATGTTTGGTTATTTGGACGATAAAGGTTTGACAATCCTTGTCTTACCACAAAACTTGCACTAGAAGGAAAGAACTTACGAACTGCCCATGTTACTGATTTAGCAACTCCATAAAGAATTAAAAAAGCGGTCAGGATTCCTACAGAAAATACGAAGGCATCTCGAAGACTATCTGTCAAAGTAAATAAAAATCCAGTAATAGTAATAAAGATGAATCCATATATTAACCATTGAAGTGGATCTCTTTGTTGTACGTCATCGCTAACTCGTAATGTTCTCAACGGTGTCACTCTCCGAATACCCAACAAAGGTCCCAGTGCAAATAAGGAAGTAATTAATACGCCCATGACAAAGCCTTTAATCATTGCATTTGGTGACATCGACATATTTACCTCGTACGGCAAAAATCCTTTAAGAACTATGGGTAGAATAACTTGAATGATGCTTCCCATAGTAACACCGAGTATCACACTAAGTGTACCCAAACTTATTATCTGAAGAAAATATACCATAAAGGCTTCTTCGCTCTTCATTCCTAAGCATCTTAATATTGCAATGCTTTGTACTTTAGTTTTTACGTAAATTAATACACTACTAGCTACTCCAATGCAAGCTAACAGCAATGAAATAAGCGCTACAATATTTAAGAAGTTATTCAAATTTGAGAATGCCTCTTGTAGGTTTTCTCTTTGGTCTTCTACCGTAGTAATACGTTGTGCTTCATTTCTGAATTGTTGTCTTCGATCATCTTCCCAAACATCAAGATCAATGTCTTCATATACTTTTACGTATTCTTTATAGTTGACCAAACTACCAGGCTGTATTAGGTTCGTAGCCTCTACATTTTGTCCACCAATATATACTGAAGGAGCAAACGAGGCTCCTGCATCAACACTGCCGAAAGCATTCATCAATCTACCGGTAATAGGAAAGGTAACCTCCCCTAACTTGATAGAATCTCCAACTTCAAGGCCATATTGAAGCATCATGCCATCATCCACTAATGCTGCCAATTCTGATTTGTAAGTTCTTGCCGCTTCTTTTGGTTCAGTGATTAATTTACCGTAATAGGGGAAGTTTCCTGTCAATCCTTTTAACCTTACAAATTGACTCTCATCTTTAGAAGGCAAATAAGACATAGAGAAAAGTTCTAGCTCACTTGTTCTCTCTGTAGATAGTGAATCTAAGGATGCTACTAAACTTTCGGTAAGTGGTCTATTTCCTCCTACTGTCATATCAGCACCGAGGAGTGATTTGGATTGATTCTCAATATCTCTTACCAAATTGTCATTAAACGAATTGATAGCAACCAATGCAGCCACCCCCAATATAATGGAAGACATAAACAAGAAGAGCTTCGAACGATCCTTTCTACTATCTCGGATTGCCGTTTTGACGATTAATGACCAATTCATATTTGTGCATCTGTTTTAATGAATTGATCACTTACTATTTTTCCGCCTTTTAGTTTTATGATTCTATCAGTTTTGTTGGCTAACTCGAGATCGTGAGTTACAATAATCAGTGTTGTTTGTTTTTCTTTGTTTAAATCAAAAAGTAGTTTTTCAACAATAGCTCCTGTTTCATCATCAAGATTACCTGTTGGCTCATCAGCAAATAAAATTTCTGGATCATTACTAAAAGCTCTTGCCAGAGAAACCCGTTGCTGCTCTCCTCCTGATAATTGACTAGGATAATGGTGAGATCTCCCACCCAAACCTACTCTTTCTAGAAGCTGCTCAGCTTTATCTTTTGCGCCCTTCGCACGTCCTTGTAATTCCAATGGAATCATAACATTCTCTAAGGCAGTCAAAGTAGGTAGCAATTGGAAATTTTGAAATATAAATCCAACTTTTCGATTTCTGACTTCAGCTTTTTCATTTTCCGACAAACTACTTATCATAGATCCAGCAAGCGAGATAGATCCAGATGTCGGGTGATCTAGACCAGCACAAAGTCCAAGTAAGGTAGTCTTCCCTGATCCAGATGGTCCAACTATTGATAATATTTCTCCTTTAAGAACAGTGAAATTTATATCGTCTAAAACGGTCAATTCTTTATTGATACCCTTATAAGTCTTAAAAATCGATTTTGCTTCTAGAATCATTTTGATTTTCCTTTAAGTCTTCATTAATTACCTAACAAGAACTAATAAAAACTAATTTCGTTTACATATTAAACAGATAGATATACAAATGAGCCATAATTATAGACGAATCCTTGATAAACTGACTATTCAGAACTGGAGAAAACTGTATAAATTTAAAGTCAAAAAGAAGAACATCAAGGTTGTTAAGAAGTTTTCAAAATCAATTCTGCTTTTAACTCTACTATCTTTAGCTGCAATTTCGTGCAAAGATGGAAAGTCTACCAAAACAAATGCTATAAACGAGAATAAAGTAGAAACTAAAGTGACAGATTCAACCCAAAGCAATGACAAAAAGGTAATTCTCTTTTATGGTAATAGCTTGACAGCGGGTTACGGCCTAGATCCTAGCGAATCATTCCCATCTAACATTGAAGATATAATTGATTCCCTTGATTTGAAATATGAAGTGGTGAACGCTGGATTAAGCGGTGAAACAACTTCCGGAGGACTTAAAAGATTGGATTGGGTGATGAAGCAAAAAGTAGATCTATTTATTCTAGAACTAGGCGCCAATGATATGCTTCGAGGTTTACCAATAGATGAAACAAGAAAGAATCTTGCTGCAATTATTAGTGGTGTGAAAGCAAAAAATCCGAATGTTAAAATTGGACTGTGTGAAATGATGGCTCCACCTAATATGGGTGATGACTATGTAAATGAATTTACCAAGATATATAAAGACCTTTCGGCTCCAGATGATATTGTGTTCTTTCCTTTCTTTTTAAATGGAGTAGCAGGTCACCCAGATCTAATGCTTCAAGATGGAAAACATCCTAACGCAGAGGGTCAGAAGATAGTGGCGCAGAATGTATGGGCAGTATTAAAAGGGATGTTATGAAAAATGTTAACGTGATCTAGATGCATTTTTTACAAAATAGTTCAATTAACGCGTTCTACCCTATCTCTTTCATTCTGTTTGAATAACAAATTGCACCTGTAGCCTTGTCACTTTGAGCGAAGTCGAAGAGTCAACAAGGCTCTTAAACTTTTAATTTCGACCGAAGCGGAGAAATCTTCTATGTCTTATTTATTTATGAATCCATTGGGAATAATTTCTTCACAAATTTCCAGCTCGGTTTTTTTATGCATCGATGCGCTTTTCTTTTCTCTTGCACAGTTTTCGTGTCATTTGATACACAACTTTCATTCTTGATAGTGACTTCACCATAAATTATAAAGCTCTGAGCGATTATTAGCATACGCTCTATTTTAAGATGGTAAGACAATGAGGTAGATGAATTAATTCTTCCTTAATAACACCCAAAGGACAATCTCCCAAACTTTAGTTTTCTATCTTTGTTACTTCGTTATAAATACACTGAAAAATGAAAGAATTTTTATACATCTTAGTCATCATATTTGTCACTTTTGGAGTGTCATTTATTTTGATCAATTTAAGGCAAGTAGTCACTGGGAAAGAATTCAGAGGTACATGTGCATCTAACAATCCAATGCTTAAAGACAAGCTTGGTGATTGCAGCGTTTGTGGAAAAGGTCCCGAAGAAGAATGTCAAATGCCAGAAGTGAAACCAGCTTAAGTGTTACTTTTGGGTCAATCTATATCCCCAGGTTAAAATACCGCCAGTGACAAAAAGAATGGCAAATACAGTTAAAATCAGCATGCTTACAATAGTTAGTAGTTAAAAAATAGATTACACCTTTAT
>CAXBGT010000213.1:0-8895 GCA_963975265.1 uncultured Saprospirales bacterium | reverse complement strand
GCAGATGCAGCAGCCTGTCTGGATACTGTGATTAGTGACATATTTGTTGCAGCCTATGTCGAGATTGATAGTATAGTTACTGCTTCAGCATTTTGTGAAGAAGCAAATGGAAGTATGACCCTAGTATTAACAGATGAGTCAATTGGCCACAGTCTTTTTTTAGATTCAATTTATTATGAAAGTTATGAAATTAATGGGTTATGGGGGAATTCTTATTTAGTGAATCTTATTGATCGTAATGGGTGTACGGATTCTTTGTATACGGATATAGCTCAGATTCCTGCTCCTTCTTTTGATTCTATTGTGTATTTGGATAATCCCTGTGCAGTGGGTTTTGTAAATATGTTTGTACATGCTGCCAGCTACAACGATAGTCTTTTGTACGCTCAGGGAAATCATTTTTTTACAGGTAGATCTGACTTTAAGCTTTATCCTGGAAATCATATTATTTACTTACAAGATGAATTGGGATGTATTGTCGATTCTATGATCAATATACAAACAGAAGAACGCTTTCTTTTGGCCAACATTTTCTCACCTGATGATGACGGATTGAATGATTATTTTTGTTTTCAACCAGAATTCGGAGTAGAAACTGTCAATGAATTTCAGATCTATGACAGATGGGGAAACCTAGTTTTTGATATCAGCACGCCAACAAAACCTGGACCTGACCTCTGTTGGAATGGTCAATATAAAAGCACCTCTGTAGAAATAGGTGTCTATGTCTATTATTACCAGGTAAGGCTATACGATGGTAGACTCCTTTGTAAGTCTGGTGATATTACCGTTAAGTATTAATAGGTAGTATCGTATGAATTGACGTTTAAATGAAGAAAATTTTGATACCAATCAATCTATATTCCTCATCTTTGCACTATGAGATATAACATCACTGACACGATCATCGCATTATCCACTCCTCCAGGTGCAGGAGCGATCGGAGTTATCCGTCTTTCTGGTCCAGATACGATTAAGGTAGTAGACGAAGTATTCCATGGTCGCAACCTTACAAAAGTAGAAGGCAATACGGTACACTTCGGTAAGATCAAAGATGAGAACGATAAGATGATAGATGAATGTCTGGCTACAGTATTCAAAGCTCCACGATCATATACCAAGGAGGATGTGATAGAGATCAGTTGTCATGGATCAAGTTATATCATTGAGCAGATTATTCAGTTGTTTCTTAGGAAAGGTGTTCGTCATGCGGAACGTGGAGAATTTACTATGAGGGCATTTATGAATGGTCAATTAGATCTTTCTCAAGCGGAAGCAGTTGCCGATCTTATAGCATCCAATAATGAAGGGAGTCATGAATTGGCTATGAAACAAATGCGTGGTGGATTCTCAGATGAGATCGCTGAACTTCGTCAAGAGCTGATAGATTTTGCTGCATTGATAGAATTAGAACTAGATTTCGGAGAAGAAGATGTAGAGTTTGCAGATCGTGATCGATTAGAAAAATTAGTAGCAAAGATCAAAGGTGTTATCAAGCGATTGATAGATTCATTCCACTTAGGTAATGTAATCAAGAATGGGGTAGCGACAGTAATCGCAGGAAGACCAAACGCAGGAAAATCTACCCTCCTAAATGCACTTCTCAACGAAGAACGAGCAATAGTATCAGAAATCGCAGGTACCACTAGAGATACCATCGAAGAAAGCCTAAATATCAACGGAATCAGCTTTCGATTAATTGATACGGCAGGGATAAGAAAAGCACAGGATGCAATAGAAAAGATAGGGGTAGACAAGACCATGGAAAAGATCTCTGAATCCACAGTAGTGATCTATGTTTTTGATATATGGGAAAGCAAACCAGAAGATTTATGGAGTGATGTAGATAGATTCTTAGAAGGCAGTAAAGTACTCACATCAGGAAGCAAAAAACTCTTCATCGCCAACAAAATGGACCTAAATCCATACGTAAAACCAGAAGAATATTACAAAGAAGGCCTCATCTCAGCAGACAACCTTATCACCGCCTCCGCCCTCAATAAGATGAATATAGATGCCCTCAAAGATCTCCTCCACAAAACAGTAATCGATAATCCAGAACTAATGGATCAGACGATCGTGAGTAATAGTCGTCACTATGATGCACTTCACAAAGCATACGAATCACTTGATGCTGTATTGAATGGATTGACAGGAGGATTGACGGGTGATTTTATTGCTATGGATATACGTCAGGCGTTGTATCATTTGGGTGAGATAACTGGGGAGATTTATACGGATGATTTGCTGGATAGTATTTTTACTAGGTTTTGTATTGGAAAGTAAATTCTTTGGAGAGGGGGACTTAGTAAGTAGATAAATAACTAATTGAAGTAATAAATATAGTTGAAAACACAATCATATCTTTACTAGGTTTATATATATCCTTAAAGTTTTTACACCACACAAGGAAAATCATTTTCTTTACTGTAAGATATGAATTCCATAAAAATCGCATTCAAACCTATGGCTCTGAGTAGATTCCGAAGGTTTTACATTTGAATATTCCATCATTTGATATTGTAAATCAACCAACAAGTAGGTGTCCAATTATTCAATTACGAAATAATTTATGTAACTTGGAGTTATCAATATTAGCTCTCCCAATTATGTACAGTTTAAGATTAGTTTCTTATTCTAAATTTCAGAGAATAGTTTTCATATTCTCGTAATGAAATTGGTACTTTATTAATTTTGTTTATTTTCAAAAGATAGTAAACTGTGGGCATGACACGAACTTTCAAAATAGTATTATTTTTTTTCATTTTATCATTAATAATATCTTGTGATTCTGAGCTATTAGAAGTAGTGCCAGATAATGAATCCTATTCTACAACAAGTATCTCAAAGATTAAAATTGAAAACTATGTTAATCGACTTTTCATTGATATTATAAGAAGAGAACCAAATGATATTGAACAAAGCCAGGAAGCTGATTTTTTGAATGAAAATGATCTTAGCGAAGATGCAAGGCTAGATCTAATAACTCGTTTAATGAAAGATACAACTTTCAGCGAAAATGAAGGATCTTATCAAGAAGCATTTAGTAATAATTTGTATTTGCTAGCAAAAATCAGATGTATCGAAGGTGTTTCTGATCAAGCAATTAGAAGCTTTGAATTGAATGCATTACGCAACACTGCATATCAAGATTCGCTTAATCAAAACTGGGAAGACTATTTCATAAAATTAAATAGGATCCGTCGTTATGAACTTCTTTTGCGATCTGCAAGTGATTTGCAAAAAGGTAAAATTAAATTCCATGAGGTCTTTGCGTACATGATTGATAATGGAATTTATGACAGTTTTAATATGAATGCTTTTAATTTCATTCGAGCTAGTTTTGATCAATTGCTTTTCCGCCTTCCCACAGATCAAGAGTTTAATCAAGCGTTAAATATGGTTGCAAATCAAATTCCGGATGAGTTACTTGGACAATTAGGCAACAGTAAAACAGATTATATTAATATTATGATAGGTTCTGTAGCGATGAAAGAGGGAATGATCCGGTGGGCTTATCATGTTTTTTTACAAAGGCCAGGGACACCAGCAGAAATTGCAACACTCCTTGAAACTTATAAGTTGGACAATAATATAAATAATGTCATTGCAAAAATTGTTATAACTGATGAATATGCAAATTTTTACTAAGCTATTTCTAGTACTATTTTTGTTTGTTTTCATATCCTCTTGTGAAAAGGATGTATATGAAGTATATGAGGTAAACAGTCTGGAGGTACTTCCCGTCAATGCTGACAAGGATAAAGCAAAATCAGATGCACAATATGTGTCCATCCTGTATACTAATTATTTTCAAATACCAATAGGGCCTAATAAATTATTGGAAGCTTTAAACGCAATCCGCTCTATCGGTGATAAGCAGATAGCGTATGATATAATCGTCAGCAAATATTTAAATCAAAGTCCAATAATGCCAACTAAGACAGAGATGGATGCAGATCCTGAAACATTTATCAGGAGTACATACTTTAGATTTCTGACTCGACAACCAACGGAAGCTGAACTCGCATGGATGCTGAATTATATCAACAGTGACTCTGCAATCACACCTGACTTAGTGTATTTAGCATTTTCTACATCAAATGAATACTATTATTATTAATTATTATGAAAAGGAGAAAATTTATAAAGAAGACTACTAAGGCAGCTATTTCTGCATCTGTCTTCCCCTATATTCTACCTAGTGGAATAATAGGTAAGAAAACGACTTCTATGATGGCCGATCATGTTGTTTTTGTTTTATTTGCAGGAGGTGTGAGACAACAAGAGTCAGTACTTCAGCGGTATTTGGCTGGTAGTCAAAATGAAGATGTTGAAGGGAATATACTTTATAATATGTTGGCTGGGCCAGCCCCCGAAACGAAGATCGCATATGGTACAGATGATAATGAAAATGATATTATAGGTCGTTTTCCCATTGATGCGCTATTACAAAATTCTTTGGAATCGCAAGGAACACTCTTTCCTGAAGTTCAATTTTCTAGAGGCGGAACAGGCCATTTTGGAGGTTTAGTAACTGGTGTATCTGGTAATTATAGTTCCGTAGATGTTGGTGGCCTTCAATCAAGGCCAGCAGCTCCTACCATTTTTGAATATCTAAGAAAGCATTCAGGATTTAAAGCTACAGATACATGGTATGTTGGGCTAGGAACTGGTGGCTCACGACCTTTACTTAACTATTCTCTTCATCCAGATTATGGACGAAAATATGCAGGAAATTTCATTGCCCCTTTAGTAACTTTTGGTAACCCAGGACAAAACCATTTCATGAATTTTAAAAATTATCATGAAACTGGAAATTGGGACAAAGTTCTTGAAATTAGAGATTTTATAAATCAAAATTTCTCTCAAGAAGGATTTGAAATTCCTCATTTATATAATACTACTGACGAAGATAATTTCATAAAAAGTTTCGTAAAAAGCACTTTTGCTAAGGGAGATAATGTATTCCTTCCACCAGTAAATGATAACCAGGATTTAAAGGTAATTGGGTATACCCTTGAACTTTTACATTGGTTTAAACCGAAAGTCACAGTTGTAGATTTATCTAATGTAGATGTTTGCCATGGGAACTTTACAGCTTACTTGAAAAATATGCATAGAGCGGATCATGGAATTGGATTCCTCTGGAAAGAAATACAAAATATACCTGGTATGTCTGGAAATACGACAATGATTGTAATGCCAGAACATGGACGAAATTTAAATCCTAATTCTATTTTGGATGTCAACGATTGGCAAGCATATGATCATTCAGATGCGAATTCGAGGAGAATTTTTACATTGATGGCAGGACCAGGCATTGATGCAGGGTTGAGAGTAGGAAGTGAAGATGAGCCTGTTGGGGATGCTGCTGATGTTGTCCCAACCATTGCTGATATTTTTGGTATTAAACAAACGGTTTATGATGAAGGTTTAATTGATTCTAACGCTAGATCCTTATTTGATAGATTATGAGACGATTTACTATTAATTTTTCATGTTTTATTCTAGGCGTAGCCATAATAATGACACTTAATTCTTGCGTCGAAGATGCTTTAATTGAACCTAATCCATTCGAAGAAAATATTAACAATCAAGATACAGTTCAGTTTATGTTCGATGATATAGATCCAAATTCAATCGCAGGATTGTATCAAAATATATTTGGTAAGACATGTGCCAATGTTGGCTGTCATGACGGAACATTTGAACCTGACTTTAGAACAATTGAGAGTTCTTATCATTCGATGGTTTATCGTACTCCAATAAAAAATGATGGAAGCCTCACTTTTCGGGTAGATCCAGGAAATCCAAATCAATCCGCCATTGTCCAAAGACTAGCCGGGACGATTACACCAAAAATGCCTATAGAGATCGAACCTGACTCTGACTGGTTGGAAAAATCTGATGAATATATCCAAAACGTGAGAACATGGATTGAAGATGGGGCCCTGGATTTATCAGGAAATGCACCCCAACCTAACTACATAAATCCAAATATAATTGGTGCTATGGCTACTGCAGATGGAGTGATATTAACTAGAGAAGATACTTATGGTACAATATTGATTCCGGATAGCGTAAGCAATATTCAGCTATATATTGGTTTTGATCCAATTAACGATCCGACTAATTTTAGTGTTAACGAGCTAATGTTTGGAAAGGATCATGAATTATTTACAGCTGACACAAGTATTGTTATGGAAATCATGGATGATCCAATCTTTGAATTTGGGCTATATGGTGAAATGATAGATTACACTCATAAAATAGAATTGAATTTAGATGCGTTGTTTTCGACAAGTGGCCACTATTTCATGAGAATCAGAGTTCAAGAAGAATCAAACCCAATAATAGAAATACCTACAGATGATGGTTTATACTACATTAAGGAATATATGTCTTTCACTCTTGTTGATTAGTTTAACATTAGGCATAACCACTTCATGTCAAAAAGAAAAGATTGAAATCATTCCAAATATGCCTAAAATTGAATTGGTATCTATTTCTAGTGATACAATCACTGAATTTGAAGAGGCATTGATTATTACCATATCATATGAAGATGGTGATGGAGATTTAGGATTTGAAGAAACAGACCAATATGCATTATTTGTAAGAGATATACGTTTAATGGAATTTGATGGTTTTTACTTGGGCCCTATTCTTCCCCCTAATGAGATTGCACCGATTATAGGAGAATTAAATGTCAAGTTTCCAAATCTGTTTGTGTTTGGTAATTCAGATTCAGAAATAACACATTTCGAAATTAAAATGATTGATAGAAGTATGAATGAAAGCAACGTTATTAGTACTAAGGACATTCTAATAGTAAAACCTTAAACATAATAAATGAGGTGTATCCGAATTCTTCAATTTTGCATTTGTCTTTTGATGTTTTTACCTGTCAAGATCAATGCACAATATATGATGCAAAATGCTATTGTAGCAGATTGCGAAGGTACTTTGTCAGATAGTGACATGGGTCCTGAAGATGGACAGTATGACCACAATGAAGATTATACTTTTACTATTTGTATTCAAGGTGCAAGCTCTATAACCGCTATTTTCGATTTTTTTGCGACAGAATCTACCTATGATATCCTAACGATATATGATGGACCAGACACTAATTCTCCAATTATCGCTGAACTTGAAGGTGTTCTTACAAATCCACCTATTATTGTAGCAAATTCTGGCTATATGACCCTTCATTTTGTTTCCGACGACAATATTGTTGCCTTAGGCTGGTTAATGTCTTGGGAAGTAGAAATTGAAGATATTCTTGACCCAGAACTCAATATCACCTCACCACTTGATTGTCCACTAGGTTCACTTGATTTCACTATTGATCTAAGAATTCCCTGTGACATTCTAGTCCCTGAAAATTTTCAGCTGCTTGGTCCTGATCCTTCAAGTATATCAAGTGTGATTCCATTGGATTGTGATGGTGAAAATACAGTTTCCAATTTCACAATAAGTTTTAATGACAGTCTTAGCCTTGCAGGGAGTTATAATTTAATTTTCAACGGCTATATTGTCAATAGTTGTGGAGATACATTGACCTTCGAGTCAGTCATTGGATTTGAACTTTCAGATTGCCCTTTCGAAGTTGAAATATTTCTTGTGGAACAAGCTTGCCCAGGAGAATGTGGAAATGTTGAAGTAGTTATTTACAGTACGGATCCAGGGCCATTTGCAATATCATGGTCACATACGACTGACAATTCAGAGATTGTGGATATTTGTGTGGACACAGCAACTTTAGTGATTGTTCTTGTTGAAAATGTAAGTAGCGGGACCACTGCAACAGATGAATTTTGGTATGTACCTTATCAACTCCCAATTATATTAAATCCTCTTATGTCAGACACATTTTGTTCTTCAAGAGGAACTCATACATTTAATACAGACAATCCAGGAGGTTTATGGAATTCCTCTATTATGGATAATACAGACGATTCAAGATACAGATTTAGAAGATGGAGAAATCAGAATGGAGTCCAACAGGATGTTATAATTTACACCGATGAAAATGGTTGTTCTACTAATGATACTGTTTATATTATTCCAATAAATGCGGGGTTGGATCAATCAGTTTGTATAAGCCAACCTACGCTTCAATTAACTGGCAATAATCCAATTGATGGAATTTGGACAGGACTCAATACTTCACCAGAAGGTCTATTCACCACAACGGTTGCAGATACCTTTTTTATCACTTATACAAATGAAGAGGGATGTTCAGATGAAAAAAGGGTTTTTGTTATAGATCAAATAGAGTTCGACCAACTTGATACGCTTTGTAGTAATGTGCAAATTGAACTTTACGAATATGTAAATTCACTAGGTGGGACATGGACAGGTCCAGGAATTAATAATTGGTATACAGGGAGATTACAAGCATGGAATGCGAATATAAATGAGTGGAATAATTATGTTTATGAAGTAGATGGCTGTAGAGACAGCATGGAAATTTATATTCAGGGTATATGGGCAGGACCAGATCAAACGCTTTGCAGTTCGATAGATAATATCCAAATGTATTTTGAAGGATCGTGGACTGGACCAGGAATTTATAATCCTATAGACAGCTCTTATGATATTAGTGCAGTGACTCCAGGTACATATGATATTTATGGAGCAAAAGCAGGATGTGAAGACAGATTCGAATTAACAATTGTAGATGTTAATCTTGAATTTAATGGACAAAGCCAGTATTGCCATGATGCAGGTTTGATTCCTATCAATGATGTTGTTCAATCTACTCCTAATGATGGAATTTTTTCAGGAGACGGTGTCTTAGATATTGAGGGAGAAATTTATTTTGATCCATCTCTAGTTTTTGACACTGAAAGTTATATAGTATTTGATGCCCTAAATTGTACTGAT
>CAXBGT010000212.1:0-9014 GCA_963975265.1 uncultured Saprospirales bacterium | reverse complement strand
GGACCCCATATAGTAAGTATGAGGCTGACCTGTTACTCCAGTAGAAGCAACACTTCGCCCTCCTCTGAACGGACCAATATTCCGCCATTTCAAACCATGAAATAAAGAGTCCGTTAGTTTAATGGTAGGTTCGGAAGATTTGTTTTTTCCCTTTTGTCCACTTGCAATTAATGGCATTATGAACATACAAACAAAAAGTATTTTCAGTAACTTCATGGTGTCTTTTTTGGTTAGTAGGTTGAATATAATGAAATAATTTCACCACAGAACAACCTTAAGTTTTAATGAAGCACAATTATCGAAATTAGGCTGATGACTTAAGAAAAGGGTCCAAAAATGTGCTGTATTAGCAAAAGACTTACTGAAAAATTTCTGATAGTAAAAAAGATCCTAAACTTTGACTAGCCCACCGCAAGCGGATGGAGCATTAGCCAAAATTTTTCCAACCTAGAAGGACGGAAATCGGATCTTTTTTGTGATAAGGCGTTTTTATGTAAAAACATCTTTTTTTATGACCCCGACGCAAGCATCGGAGAATTTAAGTATTAAAGTATAGCAATAAATGTATCTGCGTGCAAAAAACAGCATAGCAGTGTGAAATACATGTCATTTTCGATTTCGATAAATAATTGGAATTGTCATGTTTAATAAAAGAGAATGTACCGTCATCTTGATAAACCTATCATTATCTGTTATTTCAGAAGAGCTCATAGCCGATGCGAAAATATCTCTATCAATAGAATATCCTAGTCCAATTTTCAACTTTTTGGTGATTACATAATTTAGGCCTGTATATAATCCAAGACCAAAATTGCATTCATCCACTTTCAAACTAGCGGAGAATAAATCTGTATTAAAGTATCTAGCATACGGATGTAATTCCACCAATAAATCCAATTTCTTTTTCACTTGAAATGACCTAGAAATTGATAGTTCATATTTCGACATCTCCATCTTGTATTTATGGTCGGGTCTGGAGAGATTGTATTTCGTAAAAGATACTGTCCCACCTAGATAGATCTCTTTATATGGAAATCTAACTTTTAGGCCAATGGAGGATGCATCTCTAGCATTCCATGCTATTGAGTTTTTACCGATATTTATCAGATCTATTCCATAATAAAAATTAAAGTCAGCTTGCGCAAAAGCTGATTGGATTAAGATGGCAAATATAATAGTTAATAAATTTTTCATAATTATTTTGGTATTTTAAATTGAGCTTTCATCTCGCCATTTCGAACTTCTCCCCACAGGTTAGTACTGCCATTCCTATCTGGATCAATATGTAGATCTGCATTAAAAGTCAGCTCTACATCGTAGGTGATGAAATCATCCTCTTTAGTGATAGAAACTTTATCCATGGTTAAGTATTTTCCATCTTGTTCACCAAACTCACTACTCACCAGATGGTAATTATTAAAGCCATGTCTATTGTCAGAATATTCGTAAAAACAGGATATTGCTCTTTGGTTTATATTTGTTCCACTCATTGGCCAAATCTTATTTTCTACAAATGTTTCCGCTGCAATTTGAAGTAAAGTTGTCGTATCTGGATAAGGATCTGTACTGAATGCTAAATACTTTAATCTAATATCCAACGCATAATCCCTATGCAATGCAAACCAGACTGACACATAAGAACTCCCTTCTACAACTGTACTTGAGCCTGTTGAAGGTCCTGTCGTCGTAAAAGAATGTGCGAGGTGAATTTGATTTAATATGGTGTCATTTGTATTGCTGCAATAGTCGATATTATCTATCTCCGCGAAGAGATAATGTTCTGATTGGATGCCTACACAATCAAATTCCGCTAATTTAAGAAATTGGTCTTTATGTCTTTCGCTTCTTTCCTCCGTTCCCGTCTTAATACAACCCATTGATATCAATATTAGAATTAATATGTTAATTAGTCTTTTCATCTATTTAAGCTTTTTGTTAAGAGTTAATAGTTCTAACAATGTGGGTCAGAACTACTAACTCTTTGAGTGAATATTAATTTACCGTAACTATTTGCTGCAGTGTTTTTATCTCTCCAGAACAAATATGCGTAAAGGTTACAGTGATTGTGAAAGACCCTGCACTTGATGGGGTGCAATTATATAATGCACCAGTGATAAGAGTAATGTTTAATCCAGGTTGGTTTGTAATTTCCATTGTATAGAGGCTTTCAGAAGTGGGAGGATTTTCAATAGCAAATTGAAAATTCTGACCTATTGAAGCATTCTGTGGCGGGCTATTGTCCCAAGCCCAACTCGGTGTAGCCAGTTGATAGACTGTACCAATTTGCCTAAAAAAGTCAAAAGTCACTTGCTCACTACCACTATCATCCGAGCAAGTTATTTCGCCTATTAATCTTGACAGATGTTGAGGATTAGGTATCGTAACATCTAATCTCGGAAAATTAGTAATCACTTGTGCAGGGATAGTATTCAGATTTTTCCAATCTGTAATCGTATAGAATCCGGGACCAACAATATTCAACTGATATTCACCACAACTTAAATCAGATTTCCATGCTCCTGTCGGTTCACCGCATTCTTGCAGATCGTTGTATAATGCCTCACAGCACCAGTCATAAAATGAAACCCCAATATTCCACATATCAACAGATATCTGATAGACTTGATACAATGCTTCAATGAGATCAACATCTTGCCCATCCTTATCTCCGGTGAAAACACTTTTTAACCATTTAATTCCTCCAACAGTTGCACCCACTAGTGCAGCTACAGTTCCACCTCCAGTACCACAAATAAGGTTTTGCCAAAATCCCTCACAACCCGCTCTAACACTGACCATACCTTTTTGCAAATTTAGCGCATGCTGGGCATCATACAAATACTTTCCTATTCCCATAAGCGTAACATGGTAGACTTTACCTAAATACTTATCATACGCACACAACGATAGGCTTGCATCCAGTTCATCTCCTTTGCTTACAATATACTGATTGTATGCCTCTAAGGATGGATGATTTAAATTGATGAAACTAACAACGTCGGCTCTAAATTCCTTCAAATAAAAGTTCAATTCGTTCGACACAATGCCCTGAGAAGTTGCAAAATCAACATACCCATCATGACCCAACTCTTTGTACCTCCGTCCATGGAGATCGAAGGTCTGCATTGGACCGGTATTTCCACTGTCAAAGTCTGTGTAATGATCAAAATACGCTTCTTTTGTATCTAAATCATTGACATTATTATAATCTCTTTCGACATAAATAAGATTTTCCATAACATGTGCACCGTCTTCATAACTTGCTACGTCATGATAAGGATTGCTGCAATTATCTACTTGTACTTGATTGGTCTGAGAAGCTACATTCTCAATTTGACTTGACTCAACTATTGATTGATCTTTACTACATGAGAAAATCAAAACAATGGCAAACGAACATAGGAATGCTATTAAAAAAAGTTTACTTTTTTTCATTTGTAATTAATTATAAAAGTTTATCGCGCCCAACATCTTTAAGGAGAACTCACGCTTAAATAATGAGTTTGATCAAAAAGTGTAATTAGTTTAGATGTTGCCTCCCGCTATCCACGATTTGATGCAATCTGATCATTATACTTGAGTTGTGCGATATTATGGTTTACTTCTATGGCCACCTTGAAGTAAACTTGTGATCTTAGCACTTAAGCTATCCAGCTTTAGGTTGTAATATTGGTTCAGATTTATCTGTAGAATCATTTTAATGATTCCTTATCGTGTATAATTAATTCTAAATATATGTAAAATAATTGAGAAAAACAATTGGCTATATTATTCTAGGGTAAATGAAAACCTATTTCACCAAGGATAGATATTATATTATAGCTGTAAAGTTAGCAACAGATTTCAATAAGGAACTTCATATTGACTGGCTCCAGCTATCAATACAACCCATTCAGTGTGTTAATGGGGAAATAAATTATTGACTTGGAATAATGCATCATTAATATTGTTGATGCCTCTTGTATGATATAACCATTCTGAAGTAATTGCTACCGCTAAGATTTAATTATTGCTTTATATTTTGTAACTCACTAAACTCGCTTCGTGTCAACCTATATTGAATCAAACTATTATAAACATCATCCTTCCTCACATGATCTTTTAACTCTCCCTCTTTTATCATTCTATTCTTTATCATCACCCTTCCTGACGCAGGATTTCCAATTAAGTGTGAAGCATGAATTTTATTGAGTTGTAGTTCTTCGAAACCAAATTCCAATAAAGCTCGGGTCGCCTCTGTAGCATATCCATTGTTCCAAAATGGCTCTGCTATCCAATAGCCAAATTCAGCTAGGTTAAACCTGTTATTGACCATCAATCCTATTCCTCCAATAAATGCTTCCGAACTTTTAAGTCTTACTGCGAATGAGTATTCTGTTTTATCCTTGAGCCCTTGATGTGCTCTATTGAGCCAAAATATTGCATCCTTCTCCTCGTAAGGATGAGGAATATTCAAAGTCATTTCAGCAATTTTGCTGTTGCCTGCATATTCAATTATTTTCGGAATATCTGAGGAATTAAGCTGATCTAAAACAAGTCTATTGGTAAAAAGCTTTGGTAATTTGTCCATGAGTCAATTTTCTTCATGCAATTTACATAAAACGATTTCATCTCCAAAGCATTTGAAGTTAGGACCCAATGGAGCACAGTATTCAATAAGTAACATCTATAGCTGTCTTAAACATATAAAAATTCAGAATTCAAATGACGCTTTGAATTCTGAATTGCATCTTACGCTTTATTGAAACCGAGCTCCAGTAAAAGCAATTTATCTACCTTCTGTATGGTACTACTGGACAGATAAATATTCGATTTCAGATAATAATCTGTTCCCTTTTTTCTCAATCGATTTGATAGTAACGCCTCTTAAAGTGATTGTTTTGTTAGCCTCTTTACTTTTGATCTTAACATCATCTAAACGAACTCCTGCCTTCAAAGTTTCACCAACAACCGTATTCCCAACTGATTTTCCGTCAAAGGACAATACCCCAGCCCCTTCAAGTTGTTCTCTAAAAATATTAAAGTTCGAGTATTGCTCTTCATGGTTTATGGTGACCTGAGCACCCTTTACTTTGTGAACTTGTGTCTCTTTCGGCACCTTGAACGAAATCTCAAATTTTGAAATAGAGCCTTGTGCTAAAACAGTTTCTTTCATAGTACAAATAGTAAAAAGAACTGCAGCGGATAGAATGAAATTTTTCATCTTTTGGTATTTAATTTGTTATAAAATTATCAATACAAAGATGGAGGTCTTATGTGAAGTAAGTTATCACCCAATCAGGTGACATGAAAATTTTATCTGAATTTGAGTGTAAAATGATTTCCTAATGGACATACTTACATCCTAACAATTTACGTAGGAATGCTTAGATATTCGCTAAATATCTGAATGTCCATTTCAAAAATAGCAGACAGGGAATTATTTCTAATTTACCTCTTTATATTCCTATTCATTCTTTAACTCTGCCTCCTGTGACAAATTCTTTTGCCCAATGTTTTTCTTCTAAAGAGTTCACAGAAAGACCAAATCCTCTGGCGGCTGATTTACTAGATGTAGCGTGTACAAAATAATTATCTTGCAAGTAAACGCCTACATGAACAATTCTATCTTTTTTAGAATTCGGAGCTTTAAAAAAAACTAAATCCCCCATCTTCAGAGAAGACAAACTAACAGGAGTGCAATATCGCGCTAGAATGCCTCGGGATCCTCCATATACTTTTTTGTCAAATACTTGGTCCAACATTACCCTGCTAAAGCCACTGCAATCAATTCCTCTCTTTTTTGTGGTGGCCATCCACCCGTCAGTTTTATAACCTTCCCAATTAGGAGTTCTGTAGGCCGTCTTTAACCACGAAACAATAAACCAATATGTCTTTGGATCAGATGACTTCAACGATAAAATCGGTGCTAGCATTTCTGCATATTCAGCTTCTAATTCAAGTTCCTCATCGCTTATTATCAGATCTAGATATTCTTCTTTCGATTTTTCCAAACGTTTTAAATCTTGGTTGCTCTTACCTCTGCAGCCCATAAACGAAACTAGTCCCAGAATCATAACAATACTAAATTGACTTATGACTACAGCATACCTATTCATCATTTTGGATTACATTTAATGATTTGCAACCATGGATGCAATAAAGTAATAAAAAGCTAAATGCCCTAAGCTTACTTTATGAAATTGAATTTAAAGCATCTTGAATCAATGTTTCTCCTGATACCATCTCAAAACTTGCGTCTAACCCTATGTCATTAGACAATGAAAACACCATTGCTTTCGCTACATCATCTCTACTGATAGATCCAGAATTTGCTAAACTTCTTGACACTTTGATCTTTCCAGTTCCCGCATCATCAGTTAATGCTCCTGGGCGTACAATTGAATAAGGATTTGCGCTAGCTCTCAAATAATCATCTGCATTCTGTTTAGCCTTCAGGTAATCCTTGAGCTCACTCGCCTCCTCGGGCTTATCCGCTCCCATCGAACTGAGCATCACAAATTTGCTGATCTTAGCTCTTTTCCCAGCATCTACCATCTTTTTTGCTCCTTCCTGATCAACTTCATATACTTTTTTACCACCAGATCCTGCGGCAAAAATCACTTTATCCATATTATCAGCGATGTGGTCAATATTACTTTCCAGATCCCCATATCGAGTCTCTATGCCTTGATCCTCAAACTGACGTTTCTGCTCCTCTTTTCGGATCATTGCAATTGGTTGATAATTTTCTGATTTGCTTAAGATTTCTACTATTTTCTTTCCAGTGGTTCCTGTGGCACCGGCAACTAGTACTTTTTCCATACCCTACGTTTTGTTATTTTCTATTAATGTTGAATGGGCTTTCATACCCAAATTCCCTCATTTACAACCAGCACTATGAATTTTAGTTTATGAGAATAATCCATTTCTCTAAGATCGATGACCACAAAAATAGACCTCCTAAAATCTTAATGAATCAAGAATGAACATTCGTTGGATTTTCATGTTTTTCATTTCTAAATATCAACAGACCACCATTAACTAAGATGGAAAAAGCTCGTTTAAAAGTTTAAATCTTATGTATGTGATGAAGATTTTGAGAGGAAATAACAAATCAAAACATTGAAAAAATGCTTGCCAAATTACAAAGTTTATCCTTCCAATGCAGTGTTTTGAGCATCTGTAACCTTTAGTAAGCTGCCATTCTACAAAAACTAGAGAAGAATTATTATTTGGTGTACTAAAAGCAAAAGATAGGAACAGGAAAGCAGCAATGAATTGCAATTCGAACAATTTCTCAATCAAGAGATTATGTAAATAGAATCTAAGGTTGAATCGGCGAAATAAATCTAAAAATACAAATTAGGATTACAACAATCAAATCTAAAAATAAATAATGGAATTAATAGAAAAATTAAATTGGAGATATGCTACCAAAGCCATGAATGGAAAAAAAATAGCACAAGATAAAGTAGATAGAATTTTGGAGGCGGCACGTTTAGCTGCAACATCTAGTGGCTTACAACCTTTTGAAATATTTGTAATCACCAATGATTCGATCAAAGAAAAGATCAAGCCCGTAGCATGGAATCAATCCGTCATCACTCAGTGCTCACATTTATTGATCTTTGCAGCATGGGATACTTATACTGAAGACAGAATCAATTACATGTTTGATCTAACCAATGAGATTCGTGGGTTCAAAAATGAAGGTTGGGAGAACTACCGTCAACAACTTTTAAATTCCTATCCGCAAAGAGATGAAGAGGTCAATTTTAACCATGCTGCAAAGCAAGCATATATTGCTTTTTCACATGCTTTGATAGCCGCGGCTTTCGAAAAGGTAGATGCTACACCAATGGAAGGATTTGATGCTGATGCAGTGGATAAGATTTTAGGATTGAGAGAAAAAGGCTTGAGAAGTGCTGTGCTCTTACCATTGGGTTATAGGGATGCATCTGAAGACTGGCTCTCAGGTCTAAAAAAGGTGAGAAAAAGTATGAGCAAAACAGTAACTCTGATTGACTAAAAAGATAGAATATGAAATTGATAAATTGTTTTGCTATTGCCTTGACACTTGCAGTTGGTTTAGGTTGTGGCAATAAGTCAGAAAAAGTGGCCAACAAGGCCGGATTAGAAGAGAATATTAATAAAATTAAAAACAAGAATATGAAAGTACTATTTGTATTAACCTCGCATGATGAATTAGGAGATACTGGAGAAAAGACCGGATTCTGGGTTGAAGAATTTGCAGGACCATATTACACTTTGTTGGATAAAGGTGTTGAGATCACCCTGGCAACACCTAAAGGTGGCAAAGCACCCATCGACCCTAGAAGTGATAGTCCTGATAATGCTACTGAGTCAACAAAGCGATTTGATAATGACCAAGAAGCTCAAGAAGGAATTAAAAACACTCATAAATTAACAGATATCAAAGCGGATGATTACGATGCTGTTTTTTACCCAGGTGGCCATGGACCGTTATGGGATTTATCGAAAGACGAAACGTCAATTAAGCTGATAGAGACATTCAACGCGCAAGAAAAGCCAATAGCATTTGTTTGCCATGCTCCTGCCGCTTTAAAAAACGTAAAAGGCACGGATGGTGACTTTATTGTAAAAGGTAAAAAAGTTACAGGTTTTACCAATTCTGAAGAAAAAGCTGTCGAGCTTCTTGATGTCGTTCCTTTCCTTGTGGAAGACATGTTAAAAGAGAACGGTGGAATCTACTCTAAAGGAGAAGATTGGTCAGTATACGTCTTACAAGACGGTAACTTAATCACTGGACAAAATCCTGCATCTTCAAAATTAGTAGCTGAAAAATTATTCGAGGCTACTAAATAGACATTTAGTCAACTAGAAAATGCAAAAGCGCCTTTACTCAACGTAGTAAAGGCGCTTTTCTTTATCATGATTCTTTCCTGCACAGGATAATCAGTCTCCTTAATTGTTCGCAGATCGTCGCCTAAAGTAAAGGTTTTCAGAAGTAAGCTCTATTTTAAAATTCTCTCGAATATTTTCTAATTATT
>CAXBGT010000211.1:0-9089 GCA_963975265.1 uncultured Saprospirales bacterium | reverse complement strand
CAAAAAACATATACATAGAGAAATTACTATCTCGAAGTTTGTTGTTAAGCAGTACATCTTCTACGGTAAGGTTGCCTTTGGGTATATTGATTCTATCTTTTGTAATGCCATAGTAGATTCCTGTATAAAAGTTGAAACCTTTGAATAAATTGACATCTACACCAGGATTGATATCAATACTATATCTGTCTGATCTTGTAATAAATTGACTTATCCCTGCGTCAAAATCAATGTTTCCCCATGGTTTTACAATTCGATATTCAATAGATAATCTATGTCTTGCTAACAATTCTGTAGACTTGAAGTAGGTTGTTGTATCTATATAATCATTGTATCTGGCTCCTATCTCGTATCGAAATGTAAAATTGTGATCCGCTACTTCAGTATAAGGAAATATATTATATTCAATAGCAGGAGAAACTGTTACACTATGATCATAATTTTCAAATATACTTCTGGTGAATCTAAAGATACCTCCAGCTGACCAGTGTTTATTTAGACTTTTTACATAAAGCATATTTCCATAAAAAGAATTCTGTGGATTGGTAATCGTTTCTTCATCCTCTCCATCACCTAAGATAAAGTTACTCTCACTTCTACTGTAGTTCACGTTTGCATAGAACTTATGTTCCTCTGTTGTCCTATTGGCACTTATGTTAAATCTTAGATTTTGAGAGTTAAATTGTGATTCCCTATTTAAGTTACCATTAATACCTAATGAAAAAACCCAATCGTTCCATTCATCCCCTTCAATCACTTCTTCAGTCGAATCAGTTAGTTGAGATACAGAATAAGTGATTTCTCCTGCCATACCTACATCTACCATATATTTAAGCAGAGCTTGTTTAAGGTGCTTAACAATTACTATTCTTCTGTCATCTTCAACAGCATTTGCATCTGTGAAAAATTTCAATTCATATGGTTCTAATTCGAACTTTTTGTTTTCTATCGTCATTGTGAACTCTCTTCCACCACTTCCAGTATTTTGTTTGATCAGTAGAATATACAATTCAGCGGATTGACGATCTAACATAAAATCCACAAAATCAATTTCAGATTTTATATATGTCATATCACAGTATGTCCTACAATCCAGAAATAGCTTTGGCCTTTCTTTAGCTGATATTATAACAGTAAAAAACACGATAATGATCGTATTGAAATATTTCATTGGGGTTAGTTTAGCAGTTATTTATGATGATAACCTGATACTTGGTGAAAGTATAAAGAATAAGCAATCTAAAAACTAAAATATTGTTAATGAGTGTAAAACTAACCACAGAGCTCCTATTCTCCACATCCAATCGGACTCCCCGGAGGCATTTTAGCTAACCCGGGCAATGTTGACATCTCAGGATCATTCATGTGATCAATCATTACATTGATATATATATTATTAGCCTTTATGTCTGTATTGTTTTCTAATTTATTCAGATATTTAGTTTGGATTTGTTGCAGGTGCATTAATGCCATTGCCGCTACCTGTTTATTGATTTTTCTATTTTTTGCCAATTTTATTAGATGAATTGTGAGCACCTTTCTTGGAATAAGTGACAATTGAGTTTCATATCCTTGCTTTGCACCAACATTGGTAAACAGCCTCGAAGAAATAGATGATAGATATTCTTCTAATGACACTTCTTCCTGCAAATTAATTCTAGCTAATCGATCAGGATGAAGCAAAAGTGTCAAAATAAAATTTGTGTACGCCTCCGCTCCATTCAATGGATCAAAAACCATATTCATATCAGAATCAAATGACTCTCGATTTCTCCTAAAACCTTTCGCTGATGGTAAAATCATATTTAATGCAGATTTTGGAAATGATAATTCTTGATGCGACAGTGTATTAAGGAGTTCTTGTGTCGCCTTGTATTGAACAGCGGTAGACATCGGCCTATTTATTGGTTCTTCGAATCCTTTGACGGCATAGTTATAATTTACACCACCTATTATCTTAGCGACAGCTTCAGCTTGGTATCTATGCATTAGGTAGGCTGGAACTAGCACTTTTTCCAATTCTGAATATGGAGTTCCAATTGGAATTGTATTTTCTCCAAATTTATCCAAAGTGCTTTTCCTTAGAATCATCATTCGTTTGAGTTCTTCAATAGGGTCATTGCCGCTATCCCACAAATGGGCTAGAGGATGGGCTCCCCCCATTGGCCTTGCATCCGAGTCAGACATATATAACAAGCCTAGTTCTTTTGTCTCTACTAGAATAGCCTTCAATCCGTCTGCATTTTCTTTCCTATCCGTAAATTCTGTGTATCCATAAACAATAGTCCGTTTATCCCATATACCGATCTTATCATCATATGCATCTGACAAATCTACTTTCCCGCCATCTTGTTTGATAAACGGATGAGGATAATCCATAACAGATGCTCGATCATTACAACTTGCAGCAAAATTATGTGCTAGACCAATCGTATGACCCACTTCATGAGCTGATAATTGGCGTAATCTTGCTAGTGCCATTTCTGTCATTGGAGTATTATCATTTGTATCAGTATAGGGGGAGAGAATACCTTGTGCAATCATAAAATCTTGTCTAACTCTCAGCGAACCTAGTGAAACATGGCCTTTAATAATTTCTCCTGTCCGAGGGTCTAGGACTGATGCTCCATAAGACCAACCTCTTGTGCTTCGATGGACCCATTGAATTACATTATACCTTATATCAAGCGGGTGAGCTTCCTTAGGTAATTCTTTGACTTGAAATGCGTTCAAAAAACCAGCTGCTGTATAAGCTTGATTCCACCAAGAAGCTCCCTCAATCAAGGCAGATTTTATAGGTTCTGGGCAGCCAGCATCTACATAATAGATGATTGGTTCTATTGCTTCAGATGCGGCTGATCCAGAAATTTTCTTTTCTAATCTATGACGAGTAATAAATCTCTTAGCAATCGGTTCATGGATCGGTGTAGCATAATCATAGAATAATATATTATTGAACCCAGAATATGGGTGAAATGCCCGTGGAGTATAATTATCATCTGGTAAGGCGATGAAAGATTGGTGCTGCACTATCGTCACTGCATCACTTGATGGCGCTACTGTACGCAAGTATTTTCCAATAGCTTCCCCACTAAAAGTCAAAATAGACTCAAATTCCGTGTTTTTGGGAAAAGAATGCAAGCCTTCCACTCTTACGACAGATCTCTTTTTATCCAATTTGTAGATTCCTTCTTTCTTTTCTTTTAGCAATCGACTAATATGATTTGCATCTTGTAGCAAAAATGGCGTAAGATCTACCATATAAGAAGCCCCTTTATTCCCTACTATGTCAAAACCAAACAATACAGAACTAGCAAATGCCTCACTTACAGCAGCTTTCTCTTTCTTACTATTACTAACAGCACGGTATTTCATATTTGGTTGCAGAAGCAAAAGCTTATTTCCTTGCTTGATAAACTTTACTATTCTGGTATTTCCAATTTTCCCTCTATCCAGTCCCAGGTCATTTGATCCTACTCCTCCTGCAATGGCATTCATATAAAGAAACTCTCTATCTAATTCTGTCACTGTAAGGCTTACAGTTCCTTTTTCTTCATTGTATTTGTATTCAAAAAAAGGTGCTTTATCTGATTCGTTTTGTGCAAACAATAATGTCGGAACTAAAAACAACATCAATATTGAGTAGTTAGCTATAATTTTCATGTAAATATATTTAAGTGATCTAAGGTAATGATTTTGTACATTGTTATCTCAACAATATATTACAAAACAGCTTTTTCTATCTATCATTTCAATTTCTATGTTATTCTCTTCTTGCAAAACCTTAGGAGAATTGGGCATAAAACCATCAAGCTTAGAAACCGTGATGGCGCTCAAAAACATACTTGACAGTAGTACGTTCAAAGCAATAAAAAAACTTAAAAATATCGATGATGATGGTCTTGAAAAGGCACTTCCTAGTGAGGTTGAGATAGTTCTAAATTCACTAAAAACGGTAGGTTATGGTGACGAAGTAGAGAAAATGCCAAAGTCTAATAGTCAAGTATCTACATTGGCATTAGGGGAAAGTGAAGAAATAATTGGCCATGCTATTGGTGAATTGAAATTTACAGATGCTGCAGCAGTAGTTCTTGGTGGGGAAGATGCAGCTACAAACGTACTAAAACGTGCAATGTACATTACCGTTAAAAAAAGATATAGCGCAAGACTCGGAGAAGAACTAGATAAAACTGATGTGAACACATATTGACCAATCGCAGCAGGAACCTACAATATTTTTGCAAAAAATAAAATTGACGGAACTCTATCTGATTTCTTAGCCGAAAGAGCAGTTAATGGACTCTTTTTAGCTATTGGAAAACAAGAAGCCAAAGCAAGAACAAACTACAAAGCCATAGGCAATAAAGTTGTCACCAAAGTATTTGATTACTAATCTAAAAATAAATCCTAGGATCAAAACCGCACCCTCTATTCTTCTATTCTACAATTTCCTTCAATGGTCAGATTAGCACCATTTTGATTCATTACTGAACTAACACCCACATTAGAAATAACAATAATATCATTTAATGTCAGGTTGCCATTGTTTTCGATTACACCTATACTTGAGTCTGTATTTTCTATTTCAAACCCGATGAATGCTACCGTCTTACCACTATTGATAATAAATGTTGGAACATTGCCTTCTGAAGATACTTTGATATTATCACCTGGACTTGCTACTATCACGATACTTTCATCAATCACAATAGAGCCAGATCCGATATTGATTATAGATGACGCAATGTTACTTTCTAAGAAAATAGTGTCACCATCTGTCGCACAACCTAGTGCAGAGATAAGAGTTCCATAAACATCAAATGTTAGGACTTTGAAGTCGGTTAATTCCATAAACATCAATAAAGGCACTATTATCTACGGTAAGATCACAATATTCGTCCAAACAAATCTCAATTCCCCATGAACTTAGAGAACCCCCATCCGCATCAAAATCATCAAAAACAGATAATACCCATTCTCCCTTTATTTGTTTAGTATCAAAGGCCGTCAGCGAATTATCAGGTTGATAGTTACCTCCATTCGTCGGTGGACATGGATAATTATTATCAGCTGCCTCGTCATCAAAATTAATATCAAAATCATTTTGATTGTTACATGGGTCCGACCAGAAATCTAAACTCGTATTGTCTGGTGCTATTAATGTGAAATTTAGATCAGAAATATAGGTATGTGTCCCCACGAGGCCTACGATGTTGAGATCAGTTATTATCCCTTTATCCATAATGTCTAATGTAGATGTAATAGTTGGAGTTCCGTTGGAGGTAATCGTCTTTGGCAAATCAGTAGCAGATTTTATAAAGCAGACACCCGTTGTAAATGTCCACTCTTCCGACCATGGTGAAACTCCACAATTATTCGTTGATTTAATTCTCCAATAGTATGTTGTTGCAAGTGACAATTCTGGAGAAACAATCACTGACGTAGAAGATGTGTTTCCGCTACTAATAATGTTCCCACCATTAGTGAGTGTACTCACTTGATATTGATAATTCGTTGCGCCAAGAGTGCTGTTCCACGATAATATTGGCTCTGTAATCACACCCGTAGAACCATTAGTCGGAGCCGATAAAACTGGTGGTACTGATGGATTCTCTACAGTTAAATTAAAAAATGTTTCTTTTGTTATCGAACCTGAGACCCCAGTAATCTTAATATTAAACACTTCTGATTGCCCATCCAAATTATCAATTAGAATCTGAGTATTATTCCCAGGAATTATAGGGTTAGTTGTAATTGATGCTGTAGCTCCAGCTGGTAAGTCAGATACAGTAAGGGTTATGGGCTCTAAGTATCCAAGAATCGAAGTTGACTCCAAAGTAAAAGGGATTCCCAAATCATCACAAACAGACCCCGATGAAGGATTAGTACTTAGCGAGAATGAAGGACTACCAGCATTGATCGTAATGTCCGTATCATTAATATTAAAAAACACGTTATCACTACATTTTACCATTATTCTTGCAGTAGTTGTTGTTCCCAGAGGAACACTAGCAACCGCAGATCCATCATTTGGGGTAGATGACAACATGGTCGCCGTATAGGTAAGACCGCTATCATATGAAATTAAAATATCGACATTACTACAACTTACAGGCGAAGCATCCGTATTGGCCACATCCCAAGTAATGGTTACTGACTCAGACTCCAACCAAGTAGTCGCAGTGTTTTGTGAAGTCACTAAAAACGGACCTGCACTACCTTCTACGTCAAGTGTTATATCTTGCTCGTCGGTACATCCAGGAGCAAAAGTATTGTCACGCACAGTTACTCGAAAATCCATATTTCTATTTACAGTTGGAAGCACTTCCCATTCAAAAGGGACACCCGTGGCTACCGCTGCTATATTTGGAAAATATCGCTTTGAAGCTGTAGTGGCAAAAATAGATCGAAACATAGGGCCTTGTGTGTTTGTCCCAGCTGGTGGCATAGTAGCTCCTACTTCATTATCCATTTGATCCCAATTGTACATCAATACATCTCCATCACCATCTGTAGCTACTACATCCAGCACAAAAGGAGTCGAATGAGGAATAGATTTATTTGTCAATGCATTAGCTACTGGAGCAACATTACTTAAACTTATCACCTGATGGCAATTGTTTGACGTCAATTCTGCATTCATCTCTTGTACGCTTATCGCGTGAAAATATGCATCACTATTATTTTGCACGTTTGGAGCACAAATTCCTGCATATCCCATGATGGTGCTGGCACTTCCTGGTTCCATTGCTGTGGAGTTATTTCTATTACACGAGTTATTCTGTGTATGATTGCCACCTAATTGGTGCCCGACTTCGTGCGCAACATAATCAATATCAAACGGATCTCCTTCTGGTGTCGATATTCCAGTTACTCCTCTTGCTTTAAATCCATTAGCACAAATGACACCTAAACTTGCAAGACCACTTCCTCCTGTACTTACAATGTGTCCAAGATCATAATTTTCAGAACCAATAACTGCATCTGTATTGGTTTGATTTTGAGTGATCATTGAACCAGCACTAGATCCTGAAAATGGGTCAGTAGCAGGATCATAATAAAATATAGTATCTACATTATCAATTAAAATAAGTCGCATTGTAAGGTCTTGTTCAAATACATCATTGACCCGATCTACGGTCGTAACAACAGCAGACATGACTAAGGCGGAGTCTGCAATACTGAACGCACCATGATAATTAGAGTATTCACCCGTGGTTGTCATTGAAAATCTATATGATCGGAATACACAGTCTCCAGATCTAGAATCACCGCTCTCACTATCTTTAAAGGCTAATTTTTCTTGCTCAAAGTCACATGCCCAGCTTTCATTTGCAGAGAAGTCATTTCTTCTATATATGATTTTATGGCTTTTATCTTTTCTCTGTAAGTGATCGATATATGTTTGACCATTTTCATCTGTTATGGTTGCTCTTAGTCCATGGACAGTATAATTTATTCTTATTCTACGAACTGGATTTGAAGTACTAAGTCCATGAAATGTTCTGATATTATCATACCGACTGGCCAATCTAGGTTCCATCATTTGATATCTTACAATACTGAATTCATCCATCATGCCATCTGCCATCATCACGTTTATGAGTATAGGTCGATCAGTCTCAGGATCAAATTTCAATTCGTCTGGCGCATTCCAAAGAATTTCTTTGATCTCGGCATCATCAACGTTCGCTGTAATAAATCTATCTGGATTGATGTTTCTTTTACCTAATAAAGGTATAGATCTATCATCTACTTGATTCCAAGATTGGCCAAAAAGAGGCAGTGATAAAATTGAAACAAAAATAAAAATACCTAGACTTCTCATAGAAGATCATTTGAGTGATTAATAAAGATTCTCAGTTGGGGGTGGCTTAAAGAGTGAGTTTTGAATTCAAGAATAGAATGATCTATAATAATAAAGTCTTTATTCGATGAGTAAAATTACAATACATTATGTAAAAACACCTCCTTTTTGAAAAATTAAATCTATTAATTGCCGCTTTGTAAGCTACTATCAAAAAGGCAAGCAGCATTTTCTTCTTCAAGGTAGTCTTGTACTTAACTACTGTTTCAAAACCAACAAAACATGACCAGTCGTAAGATCCCCAATCTGTGTCTAAGTGCATTATTCTGTATGGTCTCTATATTTGCATCAATAACCATAAATGCTCAAGTACCAATAAACGACAGTCCATGTATCAACACCGCCGCCCCTCCATTTGATCTTACCGGCGGCGGCTCACATAATGGCACTACATGTGGAGCATTAGGGCCAAAAGATCCTGGACCTATAGGTGGATATGCCGATTTTGAAAATGTGGCTTGTAGTGCACAAAAACACGATGCTTCGGTCTGGTATATGTACAATCCTAATGATGAGGAAGAAGGGTTTAATATTATTTTGGAAGATGCAGGTGCCAGTGGACCAATGTCCTTAGAGTACTATTCTGGGCCAATTGATGGTGGATGTACAGGTAACCTAACAATATTAGGATCTTCTTGTAACTCAAACACTGCCGACATCAAAGTTGGAAACTGTTTTTCCGATGATGAAATTATATACGTAAAAATAACTACCGACGATGCCGAAAATGAATGTGGAGCATTTGTTTTATCATTATTACCTAGTACATGCAATTCACCTATTTCTCCAAGTTTTTTTAATAGTCCCTGTGAGGCTGATAATTTCAATTATCTACCATTATATATCTCCCCATTCCAAGATGGAGATTTTATATGTATTCAAGGTTGCTTAGACTTTGCATGTCCTTCTCTGGAGGCTTTTGGAGGATGCAATGAATTTGAACAAGCACCTACAGTCTGGTTTAAAATAGTAACAGATTCTCTTTCTGCACAACTGTTCTCGGCAGTGGAAGCATTTGGAAATTGGAATCCTGTTTGGTCGGTATATTCTGGAGAGTCTTGTGATAGTATTACGATTGTAGATTTCGGAGGTACGCCTCCATGTAGTAGTGGTGATGCCACACCACAACTACAACAATCAAGCGTATTTAATGAAGTTTCTACTTATTGGGTAGCAGTCTCCTATGATCCTAACAGTTTGCCAAGTTCGGGTCTTGACGATG
>CAXBGT010000210.1:0-9181 GCA_963975265.1 uncultured Saprospirales bacterium | reverse complement strand
GAAGCGTTAGAAAAATTTAAACAGGATCAGGATGCAGGGGCAACCTGGCACTTTGTAGGGGAAAGCGTAAAAGATCCAAAAGCAAAATTGCTTCAAGCGATCACAACTTTGGTGAATTCTCTGGACAGTGCAATGACGCCATTTTATATAAATCAAGAAAAACTCCATCTTGTAGTCGTAGAAAATGCAACTAAAGTGTATCACAATAAAAATGTTGATGCACTTAACAAAGAAGGGTACTACGTTAATTATAAAAAGATTGTGAAGACCTTGTCAGAGGTTATACTTGAGATTGATAAAGATTTCGAATATCCTGTTGCATTGGCGACTAACTTGATAGAGCAATCTTTGAACAATGAATACTATATTGAACACTTGCCAAGCCTTACTGATGAAAAGAAAGGGAAAGAGGATGCTAGATTGGCTACGATCAGAATGATGGAGTATATGATTGGGCGAGTGTTGTGATGCTCATAAAATTTATGCCCTTGAATTTCCCAAGTATTTTGTCAAAATCACTTTTAAGTAAAATCTATGGATCAACTCACTATTTCTAATATGGTGAGTCTTCATCATATTATCTACACTTATCGAAGTCAGTAACGAATTTATACTAATTCCTGAGACAAGTCCACCTGTAAATTCTCATTTTGAGTTGCTTAAATCTAAAATATTCGATATTAGAAACACCTCTTCACATACTTTATAAATGATAAGAGAAGTGGTTCTTAGAAAGACGAATCTCTAATTTGAATCTTTGTTTTTACTATTATCCCAAATTGGTAACAATGTATAAATCCATAAACCAATTAGACCAACAACGAGACCTATCTTGCCGACCAAAAGAGTTTTAATTTGTAATGGCAAGAATTTAATATCGGATGATAATCCAAACAAAACAAGAGAAAAAATTATTATAACAACTGGAATATAAGAAGGCTTTTTCATCACTTTAGTTTTATGATTGATAGTAATTCCAAAATTATGTTGATGTTAGAATTACTGAAATTTAGTTATTTCATGACTAGATAATTATTTATCATCAATAGTTTTTTTCTTCGAATTAAAAGTCAAATTAGCTATCATCATGTCGAATTTTTGACTTAGAACTTCTTCTTTCACTTCGGCCAAAATAGTTTCGATAAGTGCTTCGGAAAATTGAAATTGTTGAAACACGTCTCAACCAGAGTGTAAGGCAGTGCCTAATAATATTAGTAATTAGGGACATTGGGTAATTATTGCGAATAGATTCTTTACAGCTTTCTTCCCAACAATATCATCACATCGGAAACATCCTGATCCGCAGAAACTCCATACCCGTTACTCAACAATCCTTTTATCCCATTGATCTTATTATGTCGAATAGCGTACATAATCGATCCATCATTGGGGTCTGAGTCCCCTTCAAATCTATATATGGAATCAACTATAAATTCATTCACAGGTAATATATCAGGGGAATCTCTACAAAGTAGCGACTTTTCTTTGACTAGGAATTCAGATGTATAACCTTCTGATTTATAATGATTTATTGCTTCTAGTAATGTGTCAAAGTGTTTCATTTGTTTTATTTCAAATTGATTTTTGTAAATGGGAATAGAGATTGACAAATCTGTCAATCTCTTATTCCTTCATGAAAAACTCTACTTTTATTTAGTTGCACATGTATAGATATAAATCTGCATGCTTTGAGTACCCATTATTGATACTATTATCTATGTCTTCACAACCTCTTACAACATCACCTTTTAAGACCTGGCTTAGTCCTCGGTAGAAGAGAACATCGTGATCATCTGTATTATTTTCAAGATATATGTCAAAGTCAGCTACTGCATTAGAATATTCTCCATATATAAAGTACAATCCACCTCGCACATAATAGTTTTTGTATTCTTCTGGATGGTCATCTATTGCCTCGTTGATTTCGATCATAGCCTTAGTATATTCACCTGCTGCCTTTAGTATTGTGCTATAATTTAGCTTGGCTTCAGGATAGTTATTTGTTGTCCGTATAGCGTCCTCATAGAAGTATTTTGCTCCTTCCTTATCGCCTTTTAATTCAAACATTTTTGCTTTGCTGAATTTTATTTTTGCAATATCTGCTCGTTGTTTAAGTGCTGTAATAAAGTCTTTTTCTGAAGATTCATAGTCTTGTATAAGCTTGTAGGTTACAGCTCTGTTATGATATGCGATAGTGAAGTTTTTATCGATTTCTATAGCGTAGGAGAACATTTTAATAGCTTTTTCATATTCTTGTTTTTCTATAGCAAGTACTCCCATAAGATCATAATAAAGCGCATTAAATTTATCTAGTTCATCAATTTTTTCCAAGCTTTGTTCAGCATCCAAGTGTTCGCCTTCAATAATTGAGCTGATAGCGGATTCCATAAGGAGCTTGGACTCTTGAGAAACGTGTCCAGAAATTAATACGCGTTTATATTCATCTTCAAGAAGGTAATTTTTTGAAAATAGTGTGTTCTTGTTTTCCTCATTGCTACTATACCCATAACTCCTTTTTGGGAATAAGCTATTTCTATTTTCTTGAGAAATGTAGAGCGAGCTATACGGATTAATTAGATGGGCAAGAGCCATATCTGCTTCAGCTTCTCTTTGTCTTCCTAAGGCACTATACAAACTAGATCTTTTAAGAAGAGCTTTTGTGTTTTGAGGATGTTCTTCTAAAATGTTAGAATAGTAGGCAATTCCTGTTTCTGGAACAGCACCTTGACTCAAGGGGTATTCCAATATTATTCCGCCATTTGTCAATTGAGCAATTAAGGGGAAACTTATAACAGTGAATATTATGAATAGTAGATTTTTCATGTATTGTAATTTTAGATAATATCAAATTTTTATAGAACGCTATGTTTGATTTGAAGGGTGGTATCCCATTTTGTGAATAAAACCACTTTAGGATATTGAGTTTTTTTTACTTTTACTTATCAAGAGGCGAATCATTCATCATAATTGGCAGATCACCATCAGATACAATTATTTTGGTATTCGGTGATTTGGCTAATTCTAAGAATGCCTCGATGGATTTATATTTTAGAATGGCAGGAGTAAGACCCTCTGCTATAATCATTTGGGCATCTCTTACACCTTCCGCCTCTATTCGTTTTTGCTCAGCTTGTCGTCTTGATTGATCAAGTACGAATTCCATTCTTTGTGCTTCTTGTTCTGCTTCAAGTTTTGCTTCTATAGCAGTCGATAGACTGGTAGGTAGTTTTATGCTTTTTAATAAGACAGCCTCAATATTGATTCCTTTTCCATTCAGAGTATTGTCCATGTGGGTTTTGATTTCTTTTTCTATTGTTGATCTTTCTCCCGTATACATGTCCTTGGCATAAAATCTCGCTGAGACATCAGCGACAGCTGATCTGAATACTGGCAGAATAACATTCTCTTCATAGTTTTTGCCGATGTTCCTGAGAATGTATGGAGCTTTATTAGATTTAATATTGTATAAAATTGAGACTTCTGATCTAATGTTTAATCCTTCTTTACTTGGGATTAGAAGAGCCAGTTCTAAATTCTCAGTTCTTGTGGATATTTTCACAATCTTAGAAGTCAATGGATTAAAAAATCGTAAACCTTCTGTATATGTTTTATCTGAGTATTTACCTAGGCTTCGTTTTACACCAACTTCTCCTTGCCTTACTGTAGCACAAGAAGTGAACACTACTGTAAAAATTGCTATCACCGCATAATTTATTATCCTTTTCATAACTGCTTTTTTTGATGATTAATTTGTTAAATGTTACTGTGACTTTCTTTTTCAATTAAACTGATTGAACACTTAAATGGTTGTAAATGTATTAATATAAATACATTAGCAATCCTTATGGATATTATTAACGAAATTGTAATTCTGGTCTAGAGGTATGGATGAGATATTTTATCATGCAATTGACAATCATCCAAGATGTACAGATGCTAATATTATATTAAATGCTATTAGCCAAATAAACGTCATGTGTAGATTTGATTGGAGCCCTATGAAAATTATAACTTTTGCCAAATGGCTATATTTATGTATTTTATCAACTTAAACTTGAATGGAAAAATATATTAGTATATATTTATAAAATATAAGTTAATCATAAGTATATATAAATGAATTATACACTGCATCAATTAGAAATATATAAGAAAGTGGCTGAATTGGAGAGCGTAACCCGCGCATCAGAGGAGCTTTATTTAACTCAACCTGCGATTTCTATTCAACTCAAGAAGTTGCAAGAACAATTCCCTCAACCGCTTTTTGAAGTGATTGGAAGGAAGTTATATATTACTGATTTTGGCAAAGAAGTTGCTCATTCAGTAGACAAAATATTATATGAGGTCGAGTCATTAAATGCTAAAACATTAACATTTAATGGACAATTAGCGGGGAAGCTAAAGATTGCATTGGTATCTACAGCTAAGTATGTAATGCCATATTTTTTAACTGATTTTATAAAGGAAAATTCTGGAGTTACATTGTCCATGGATGTGACAAACAGAGCTTCAGTAATACAGAGCTTAGAGAAAAATTTGGTTGATTTTGCTTTAGTATCTGTCATCCCAGATACTTTAAAAGTCAATTGTATTCCATTGATGCAAAACAAACTATATCTAGTAGGAGGGAGGCAGCACAATCTTATTAAAACCAAAATTTCCAAAAAGAATATAGCGAAGTTACCAATGCTTTATCGGGAATATGGTTCAGCTACTCGACAAGCAATGGAAAATTATATGGATGAACAAGGAATACCAAATGTCAAAAGATTAGAGTTAACGAGTAATGAGGCGTTAAAACAGGCAATAATCGCGGGGTTAGGTTATTCTATTATGCCATTAATAGGTATTAAAAACGAACTGGAAACAGGTGACATTCAAATCATATCAGCGAAGAATCTACCAATTATTACGTTCTGGAACCTTATATGGCTAAAATCTAAAAGACTATCTCCAACTGCAGAAGCATTTACAGAATATCTTAGCACCAGAAAAGATGAAATTATCGACCAGTCTTTTGTTTGGTTTGAGAAGTATTAGATTTGGCAGGTTTATGTTTTTAGTCAGTCTAATAAAGAAGATGATATGATTAATAAGCTTTTAGATGATTTATTCCAGATTAAGATGACCATTTCATTCCAATGAAAAAAGTCCTAGGTTGAGATGGCCCAAACACAAAGTTACTATCTCTGTTCTTTCCAATGTCAAACATCTTCTGATAGCTGTTGAAAATATTTTTTATGCCACCGAAAAATTCAAGATTGGTATTAGAAATGAAAGGAAGCTTGTATCCCACCTTTGTACTTACTTCAGAAAATGGAGACGATGTGAATATTTCATTTATAGTTTGGTTTGGAGCTCCAGCAAAATGAGGAACGATCATACTACCTGTATAGACAAAATTGATGTTTCCACTAATTTTTTTACTAGGATTGAGGGAAAGATTGGCAAATCCATAGATATTAGGAGTACGAATAAAGTCTAGTATTCCTTCCACGTCATCAATATACTTTACTGGATTTTCGAATTGGCTAGATTGGATGGTTATGCCTGTTTCTATCTGAATTTTTCTATCATAATTGGCTCGCAATTCTATGGTTGACCCTTTGACGACTGCGCCTTGATCATTTCTTTTTTCGAATAATTGTCCGAAGTCATCTTCACCAATTGGAACAAGTGTAAAGGCATCATTGAGCTGAGTATAGAATCCTTCAATTGTAAATCCTGCCACCCAATGTTCTTTCGGTTTATCAAAGTTGAGTGATGCGCTGTAGCTCTGTGACGATTCTTCCCTAAGGTCATCAGATAATTGAACTCTAGAAACACCACCTCCAGCAAATGCAATATGTAGATCTGTGTCAAATGCTTGTGGAGCTCTAAAACCTGTCCCATAGCTCGCTCTTATTTGAGTGTTCTCACCATATTTATAAAGTAAAGATAATCTTGGGCTGAGGACTGTTCTATCTACTAAATTATGATTATCTAGCCTAACTCCTGAAAGTAGGTTAAGCGATGGCAACACTTCCCAATCACTTTGTGCAAATGCACCAAAATTCTTTGTGACTTGATCTATCATATAGTTGTATGATTCAATCTCATCGAAGGTTTCATCTACTAAATATTCACTTCCAAAGGTGAAGACATTAGATCCTCCCAAAAAACTGGATAGATTATGATTTAGTTGGATTCCTCCCTGAATAGTTTTTGTAAGAGACGTTCCATAAGGAGGTGCTAAAAAGTGATTTGCATATGCTATTTCATCGGCCTCATCAGGTACTATTCCTGTATAATGATCTCTAGCTGTATTTTGCCAAGCTGTATATGCTATGAAGTTTGATTTATTATTATTAAAATTGATTTGATAATCTGCACTCGCCATCCAAACATTATGGGTACGTTCTTCAGATTGTAGTGCAAGATGAGCAGGCTTGTCTGTTAATTCTCCACCGTATCTAAATTCGTTGAGGTTTGACAGACTGATCTCTATCTTTTGATTTGCAGCGGGAAGAATGAAAGAGCTCATTCCTATTGACGTGTTCTTGATCTCTGGTATCTCTGAGAAATTGTCTTCATTATGATCGTAGGCTTCTCTTACTCTACGATTTAGAAACAATGAGATTCCACTTTTTTTATTTTTAGCAACCAAGGTACTATTGGCATTCAGCATGAAGTCATTGGCACCATTATTAATGTTCTGGTACAACGTATTGATGCTGGAGCTATTTATAGTGGGGATTTTAGTTAGCACGTTCACTGTTCCACCGATCGCACTAGATCCATACAAGGAGGATCCGCCACCTCTTATTACTTCGATCTTGTCGATCATATTGACAGGAATCTGTTCTAGCCCATACAAACCAGTTAATGGGCTAAATATCGGTCTTCCATTTATCAATATCTGAGAATAACCACCAGCAAGGCCATTCATTCTAAGTTGAGTATAATTACATGTTTGGCAATCAGTTTCTACTCTAAGACCCGGCTGAAATTTGAGTCCTTCGGAAAGATTACATGCTTGTACATTATCTAGTGTTCTACTATCTACGATATTTACAATGACCGCTGATTGGGTCTGTCTTTTGAACGTCTTGGTGCCAGTGACAACTATTTCGTCAAAAAGCAATAAATCTGATTCCAATAGTATTTCTATCATTTGATTCGATGGCAAGTCAATGTGCTTAGTGATCGTCTTATATCCGATGAAACTAATCTCGATATCGTGATGTCCATTTTTTACATCATCAAAAGTGAATAGACCTTTAGAATCTGATTGTAATATTTTCGTGCTATCAAGAACTACAGATGCAAACTCTAATGGTCCTTCGCTTGTACTTACACTTCCAATCAATTGATTTTGGCCAAATGATTGGATAGTTAGAAGTAGCGATATTGCAAAATAGCTTACTTGTTGTGATTTTAAACTATTATATTTCATGATGCAAAAGTAATTAGTTAGGTTATATCTAACAAATATTATAGCTATTGTTTTTTATCTTTGATTCAGAAATAGTATTATGGCTACTCAGACAAAAGAAAATTACCTCAAAGCAATCTACTTTCTTAATGCCAATAGTGACGCAGTAACAGTGACAGCATTAGGTAAAGAAATGGAAGTGAGCAAACCGACGGTCAATAATATGATCAAGAAGTTGACCGCTAATGGCTGGATTAATTATAAGAAGTACAAACCGATCAGTCTTACGGCCAAAGGAAAGTTGCAAGCGGCGTTAATCGTCCGAAAACATCGACTTACTGAGATGTTTTTGGTACAGATTATGGGATTTGGATGGGAAGAAGTCCATCAAATTGCTGAGGAAATGGAACATTTAAAAACGGAGGGTTTATTTGATCGTATGGATGAAATATTAGGGTATCCTTCGGTTGACCCACACGGGTCCCCAATCCCAAATAAGCAAGGTGAGTTTGATAGGAAAAGCTATGTTGTACTGTCTTCAATTCCAGTTGGGGCGAAGGTGTCACTAAGAGCAGTAGGAGATAGTTCCGTTGCTCTTCTTCATATGCTCAATGAGAAGGAAATAACATTAGGAACCGATTTCGTAATCAGAAAGGTAGAAGCATTCGATAAGACCATGCTCGTTGACTATGATGGGCACAAAGGGGTGTCTTTGAGTTATGAAGTAAGTAAGAGACTTATGGTGGAGGAGGTAAGTGTTTGATAAACTTTGACGTTTTTGCGTTTTTATTAATTATCAAAAAGAACTGAACATCGTGTGGCTAATTTATAATCTAATCAAGCTATAATTACAAAACGTATTATATTTGGCAGAGAATATCCACCTCAAACAAATAGTAAACATATATTAAATGCTCAACGCCATTGCAGATAGTCTGAACCTATATCTTGTAGTTTGAATACATGGCTCTCTTATTCTTATGATCTTCTTACTTTTTTTTAATGCGTTGCAAGTAAATAGAAGAGCAAATGTTTATTTTGGCATATTCCTTTTTATATGGTCAACTTTTTGGGCAGAAGAGCTTTTCTCTTTGGTTCAAATGAGTATCATAGGGGGCGTTTTCGAAATTAGTCTACGGTTTATTCAGTTCCTAAATTCTTTGTCCCTGGCTTGGCTTTGTATTTTCTTTTTTTAACTTCTGTAGTGATAATATTTGCTCTCTTTCAGAGCTTTATACATTCACTGTGAATCGCTGATGTTTTATTTATTAGCATTTGAATGCACTCGTCTCATTATTTAATTGTAGTTTGTTGCGACAAGTGTTGTGAATATAAATTCAATAAATGTATTGAATACAAAACCAACCAACCAACCAACCAACCAACCAACCAACCCCTTTAAGACTATGATTAAAATGAATGCATTGCTGGCAAATTGCCTGGCGAATTCTCTAAATATTTGTTTGTTCACACTTCTTCTGCTAGGTCTAATTAACAATGATCAACAAATTAAAAAAAGCCTCTTTCCTAGATTGCTTAATTACTTGCTTAAATTTAAGCGAAGTATCCTTGCGTTTTCTGCAATAACCTTATTTAGTTTTAATGTATCCGCACATGGAGTTCAAGCAGGATATTGCCAATTACAGAATGGCTTCATGCGTGTATACATAGAACATTGGCATGGACCTGGGCAAAATGTGGATTGCGGTGCAGGAGGAACAATAAATGTAAGTGTCGCATTAAATGGTGAAACCCCAATTTATTTAC
>CAXBGT010000209.1:0-9276 GCA_963975265.1 uncultured Saprospirales bacterium | reverse complement strand
CTACGATCTTACTACGATCTTACTACGATCTTACTACGATCTTACTACGATCTTACTACGATTATCTCACGTTTCTCTTTGTAAAGGCCAAAAACCAAATCACACAAATTAATTCATGTATTAGATAAGCAAAGCATCGACATTTGGAAATGTCGACGAACATAACGGTATTTGGGGTGAAACTACGTGTTGTTTCTGCAGTTTAAATGAATTATATTTATCTCTCAGGATGAACATGATTGAACATCGACAAATTGATAAAACATGTTGAAAATTGAATGACCCAAAAACCCTAATCATACAAAATAATTCATGTACTAGATAATCATACAAAACATCGACATTCGGAAATGTCGACGGACATAACGATGACTGTTGTTGGTCGTAGGCTCCTGCCTACGATCTTAATACGATTATCTTACGTCTTCCCGAATCTTCAGCCACTATTTATAATAATTTATTGAATTTAAACAACCAAAAAAATGAATCAGACGAACCCCAAATGGCCCAAAACCACAACATCTTACAAAGAATTAAGAAACCAAATCAAAAAAGACAAAAGCTTTAATCTTCTGCTCTATTCATCACTAATGATAGCTCAGAATAGAGGCAGGAGAGAATTGCATCATGATCTTTACCATGCGATAGATAATGTATTCGAAGGGGACGGCTGGCCAGCTACACCAGATGCATACTTGGAGTATATTGAGCGGTATTTAGTTTTAATACCAAATGAGATCGATGATCCTATGTTCCCAGATGCGTGGAGTAGTGATGATACACAAAATGGCTATAACCAGAAAGTATATGACTTACTTTGCCATTTTTACTTCTTAGTAGATCAGACACTGCCATCGACAAATACTACATTACAATCCTATAAAAAGGGAAAATTTGTTTTTGCGGACTGGTTACGTGATTTTGCTGTGGACTGGGGTAAGTTCCTAGATACAGAAGAATCCCTTCCCATATCAGCGATGGCCTCCTTTATGGCAGATCCGATGTACAATATTCCGCTCTACAGCGATAATGCGAAGAAGTGGAAAACTTTTAATCAGTTTTTCTACCGGGAGTTTAATGGTGCGGATAAAAAAGGGCATTCACCCTTGAGACCTATTGCTGAGCCAGGAAACAATAATGTAATCACCTCTCCAGCGGATTGCACTTATAAAGAGACATATCCCATCGATAAGAGTGGGAATGTACTTGGGATAAATGGAAAACCTACCAGTCTGACATTAAAGAATACACATACCATCAATACAGTAAGTGATTTGCTGCAAGATGATAAACTGGCAGAAGCATTCCACGGAGGTACATTTGTCCATTATTTTCTTAGTCCATTCGATTACCATAGATTTCATTCACCAGTTGACGGAACAGTAAAAGCATGCAAGGCAGTTCGGGGAGAAGTCTTTTTGGACGTAGAACTTAATGGAGATGGCGAGTTCCATGCTCCCGATAGCTCACAGGGAGGATATGAATTTCAGCAATCCAGAGGTGTTTTTGTTGTTGATGCAGGTAAGAAAGTAGGTCTCGTCGCAGCTGTACCTATCGGGATGGCGCAGGTTTCAGGTGTAGAAATGTATACAAAACTCAAAGGAAAGAAAGTGAGAAAAGGAGATGAGTTTGGTAAGTTTATGTTTGGTGGATCTGACACAATACTGCTGTTTCAAAAGAACCCTAATTTGTATTTATGGAAGAATGATCCAGCACACAATCCTATCCACTTTCAATTTGGTCAAGTATCTGCTTATTGGGATGTGAGGAAGTAGTGTAATAGAAAGTATTGAACCACGGTCTGTGACTTGGACTTAGCTATCTGATAAGTAGCCAAGTGTCATTCACAGACCTACATAATCTTAGTTCAATTATGTTGCCTTTTAAAGAAATAGCAATAGATGACTGTCGAGCATTATGTCGGCTTTGAATGAACGACATTCGACAGTTATCGGTTTTGGCTGTTAAGTGACTAACATAGTTAGGAATTCACATCATTGTAGAATGCTCGTCATAAGACAGTTAGTGTGGCGTCAATTGTGTTTCTTTGCCATATAGTTACAATTATACGGAGCTATAGATTTTGATCTAATCACCATTTTAAAATATTGATGATAGAAAACATTCATTTTTACCAACGGCTCAAGAAACAAAACAAAGGCTTAGTTGAACTCTTGTCGCATGAAGAATCATTTAGTCATGTCCCTGATGATTGGTATGTTTTTGTTGTGGATATTGAAAATTCTACGCTTGCAGTAGAAGGCGGTTTTCACGAGGATGTGAACCTATCCGCTGCAGGCAGTATAGTGGCAGTATTAAATGAAATAAAAAAAACGGATAAAGAAATTAAGATCCCGTACTTTTTTGGTGGGGATGGAACAACTTTTATAATTCCGAGTAAATTTCAAAAACAGATTTTTTCACTTTTAGAAAACTATCGCCACCATGTGCAACTTACAACTTCACTTATATTAAGAGTGGGTTGTGTAGAGGTAAGTGAGATTTATAAATTAAACCATAAGATTAAGATAGCAAGATTTGTATTAACTAAACATTTGACGGTCCCCATAGTCCTTGGTACGGGGTTAAAACATGCAGAAAAAGTTATTAAATCTTCATTTGTTGATACTAAGCAAAAAATCGAGAAGTTTGAGCCTGTCAACTTGGATGGAATGACATGCAGATGGAAAGAAATAGGACCAAGAGAACAAGAAAAGAAGATAGTTTGTCTATTAGCTTATTGCTCTGAAGATCAAAATCAAGCAGATGTTTATAAAAGTGTTGTTGGGGAAATCGACAGAATATTCGGCGATTATAAGGCACGGAATCCGATCTCTAAATCTAAACTGCAACTCGAATTATCATTTCGTAAAATACGAGAAGAACTAAAAATAACAAAAGGGGCTTATAGTTTACTCACTCTTGTGATAAACTGGATCGGTTCTGTTTTTGCTAACTTACATTTTAAACTATTCAAAGAAAAAATAGAATATTTGAAAAATATCCCAACATCATCAGATACTATGATGATAGATGGTGCAATTAACACAGTTTTTAGTGGGACGCAGGCTAAAATTGATCAATTCATAGAGTTTATTGATGAATTAGAAAGTGTAGGTAAATTAAATTATGGTATACATGTTACGCATTCTTCAATTATGTCCTGCTATGTTGAAAGTCAAAAGAATAACCATATTCATTTTGTAGATGGTACTGAAGGTGGTTATACTAGAGCTGCGATGATGTATAAATCAAAAATTATAAAAACTTAACTCTTCGAAGAATACATTATTACTATTTATATTTTTTTGATTTGTGAGTGATTAGCTAAGTCCTTGCGAATAAGTATGCTCGTCCATTTTTCGCTTTCCCATCAAGGTCCAACTTCCGATATTTACACCAAAATATAAATGATGACATTCAAAGAATTACACAACTAGGACAAGCCATTAGTACTAGGAAACGTGTGTACCTAGTGCCAAGGTGGCTGGAAAGTTAGGCTTTCAAGCCGTAGGCACTTCTAGTTGGGCGGTCGCAGCCCTGTTAGGATATGAGGATGGAGAGAAAATTAGTTTTTTCGAGTTGGAGTTTATGGTGAAACGCATAGCTATGAATACCAATCTGCCTCTCTGTGGATTTAGAATCTGGCTATAGCCGAAAATCAACTGAAATAGCTGATCACATAAAACGGTTGGCGGATCTTGGGGTAGTAGGTGTCAATTTCGAGGATAGTGTTTTAGTTAGCGACAGGAACTTATTAGATGCTAGTGATTTTGCTAAGATATTAACGGAAGTAAATAACATCCTGCAAAAGGGTAATATTGACGTTTTTATCAATGTTAGAACAGATTCTTTTTTGTTAGGGCACTCTAATGCGATCAATGAATCTAAAAGAAGAATCGCTTTATATGAAAGTGCGGGAGCGGATGGTATATTTACGCCTTGCATTCAAAATCGAACTGATATAGAAGATATAGTAGGGAGTACTAATCTACCCATCAATGTTCTCTGCATGCCCGATCTTCCAGATTTCGATACCTTAAATGAATTAGGTGTGAAGCGGATCAGCATGGGCAATTTCCTGTTTGATAGGATGTACAGTATGTATGAAGAGTCCACGGCGTTACTGCTCAGTCAAAGATCATTTAAGTCTGTTTTTTAGCATTTTATAGATGTTGGTCTTCCGTAGACATAAGTACTGTTTTTGATAGTTTTCCTGTACCACCTCACTTTTACCAAACTTCGCTTACATTTGCGGTTCATAAAAGATCGGAATGAAAAAATACACTATCGCTATACATGGAGGGGCTGGTACACTGGTAAAAGGCAACATGACATCAGAGAAAGAAAAAGCCTACAGGGACAGCCTCGAATTAGCATTGACAAATGCATATGCTCTGTTAGAAAACGGTGGTTCCGCTATGGAGGTGGTAGAAGAAGCCGTGGTCCAATTAGAAAATAGTCCACTTTTCAATGCAGGAAAAGGAAGTGTATTTACTTCTACCGGAACACACGAAATGGATGCATCAATCATGGACGGCAGCAATTTAAAGGCGGGAGCCGTGACTACGATCACAGGAATTAAAAATCCTATCTCGCTAGCTAAGGATGTGATGTTGCATACGGAGCATGTTTTTCTCGCAGGAGGTGGAGCTATGGAATTTGCAAAATCACTTAATTATGAAATTTTAGATCCGTCATATTTTCACGATGACTTGAGGTATCAGCAATGGCTTAGTATACGGGATACGGATGGTTTTCAATTGGATCACAGTACGCGTGATTCTAAATTCGGGACTGTTGGAGCTGTCGCTTTGGATCAAGCGGGGAATATTGCCGCAGCCACATCGACAGGGGGAATGACTAACAAACGATATGGAAGAGTAGGGGATAGTCCCATGATAGGAGCGGGAACGTATGCTAATAATTTGACTTGCGCTGTTTCTTGTACAGGAAGTGGGGAATATTTTATCAGAGGAGTTGTCGCTTATGAAGTATCAGCTTTAATGGAATTCAAAGGTCTGAGTCTTGATGAAGCGGCTTCTGAGGTAATTAACCAAAGGCTATTAAAAATTGGCGGGGACGGTGGACTAATCGCTGTAGATGTACATGGAAATGTTACTATGCCCTTTAATACAGAAGGAATGTATCGAGCAATGATGACTTCGGAAGGAGTGAAAAAAGTTTCTATTTACAAAGATTAATTCAGTGCATATCTGAGATGGATAGGATGTGCCTCCACTTTACGACCTTTTAGATAAAATTTATCTGAGTTTGATAATACGTGGACTTGTAGATTCGTGAGCGTCAGTGGCGTATCATCTTCTAGTAATTTGTGATTGTTATGACCGAGGTGATGACCGTCAAATATTATGACCATTCCTGACCCAATGACTGTCATCTCATTCCCTTTTTTAATGACCAAACCTGTGTCCTCGGCTAATCCAATTCCAAGTAAATTGGGATGTTTAGCTACAGCTTCTGATACTCTACCAAATCTACCTCTCTTGATAAAGTGTGTATCGAACATAACGTTGGGTAATAAACCAAGACCATAATACATGGTAACTGCACCTTTGATAAACGATTCGGTGCTACTTCCTTCCCGCAACCATTTCTTTTGACATGGCCATTGCTCCAGCGCTCGTACCCGCAATTACAAATCCTTCTTCATCTTGATACCTAGTAGATAAAATTTTATGTAGCTGTGTACCTTCTATTTTATCTGTAATTTTGCTCTGATCACCACCAGAAAACATAACGCAGTTTGCCTCCCTTATGGCTTTTAGGTTGTGAGGTAAGTCTGTTTTATTTTTATCATCAATATCTAGCACCATAACGTTCTTGCATCCCAGTTTTTCAAAGGCTGAGAGGTAATTGGTTCCTACTTCTATCGGAATGCTGGAAGCGGTAGGGATAACAACAAAAAAACCGTCAGGTCCTCCACTTTCTTGAACAACTTGGTAGAGTATGCCTTCACTGATAAACTCTAAACTATATTGTTCTGAAATTTCTATTCCTTTATCTTCGTTTCCTCCTATTGGGATCAATGTACCTTTAGGTTCTTTCATAATATTTCTCTTTTCTCCTCACTCAACTGAGTAAAGGCTCAATAATAAAGCCACATTCATTGGCTTGCTATATTTCCGTTCCACTACTGGAAAAAACTCGCAGGTGCGATGCATCACCTACGTTTTTTGTCTTACAGAAAGAAAATCAAGTTTTTGCTAGTGCAAACCCACTTGCGCTAGTGAAAAAGACGCACTGCAATAATGTACCTTTTCTAAGACCAATTCGTTGCAAAATATTTCTCTCAATCTTGGTGTAGAGTGCAAAAGTAAGTTTATTAAGCCTATAATCTATCTCTAGGATATTTTAATAACCTATTTATCAACTAAATAGTGTAATAATGGCTTCTTTTAAGTTTTGTGATGACATGCAAAAGGGAGGGTAACCTCAAATACTTCCAAATAAAAGCATGATAATTTGATTCAATTCCAAAATAAAATAGATACTTTTCGATTTGATCTTGAAATTATCCTAATATAAAATATATAAACATGAAAATAGTCTCTATCAATGCCATGAAGGGCCCAAATTATTGGTCAGTACGTAGACATAAGTTAATTGTGATGGTTTTAGACCTACAAGAAATGGAAGAACTTCCCTCTAATAAAATCGATGGTTTCTACGAGCGAATCACTACTATGTTTCCTACTATGTATGAGCACAGATGTTCTGTTGGGACGCCTGGTGGATTTTTTGAGAGAATGAAAGAAGGTACATGGATGGGGCATATCATCGAACATATCGCATTAGAGTTACAGACTTTGGCCGGTATGGATGTTGGCTTTGGGAGAACACGAGGATATGGTGAAGTAGGTGTATATAATGTGGTATTCGCATATCAAGAAGAAAATGTAGGAAGGTACACTGCAAAGCAGTCTGTAGCGATCTGCGAAGCACTAATCAAAGGTGAGCCATATGATATGACTGAGGATATTCAGACCATGCGTGAAATGCGGGAAGATTCTAGATTAGGCCCAAGCACAGGGTCGATAGTGGAAGAGGCACAAAGTCGAGGGATTCCATGGATTAGACTTAATAAATATTCTCTTTGTCAACTAGGATATGGTGCCAATCAAAAGAGAATACAAGCAACAGTCACGAGTGAAACAAGTAATATTGGAGTAGAAATAGCTTGTGATAAAGAAGATACTAAGTACTTATTAGAGCAAGCCGAAGTGCCTGTCCCTAGAGGTGAGATCATTCGTCGAGAAAGCAGTCTGCAAAGTGCATGTGATTACGTAAAGTTCCCATTGGTGATTAAGCCAATTGATGGAAATCATGGAAGGGGAATAACAGTGAATATCAATAGCTATGAGGAAGCTGTGCCTGCCTTTCATGAAGCACAGAAAGTGTCTCGATCTGTCATCGTGGAGCGGTTTATTACTGGAGAGGATTATCGACTACTAGTTGTCAATAACGTATTGGTAGCTGGAGCAAAACGGACACCTGCACATGTAGTTGGAAATGGAAAGGATTCGATCCAGAAATTGGTAGATACAGTCAATAGCGATCCAAGAAGAGGCTATGGTCATGAAGAAGTACTGACAGCTATAAAAATCAATGAATTGACTGAAAATTTAATCTCTGCAGCGGGTTATACTGTAGACTCAGTTTTGCCTGACGGAGAAAAATTAGTATTAAAAGACACTGCCAATCTAAGTACAGGCGGTACGGCTGAAGATGTTACAGATATTATCCATCCTGCAAACGTGTTTATGGCAGAGAGAATATCAAAAATAATAGATTTAGACATCTGTGGGATTGATATAATGACCGAGGATATCAGTCAGCCAATTGAAGATGTAGGAGGTGCAGTATTGGAGGTGAATGCTGGACCTGGATTTAGAATGCACTTAGCGCCAACTACTGGTTTGCCAAGAAATGTTGCAGCTCCCGTAATTGACAAACTTTTTCCTCCTGGTTCGACTTCGAGAATTCCTATCATCGCAGTAACGGGTACCAACGGTAAGACAACTACAACAAGGTTGATTGCGCACATGGCTAAGATGAAAGGATACAAAGTTGGATACACGACCTCGGATGGGGTTTATATTCAAAATAGACTTCTTATGACTGGTGATTGCACCGGCCCGGCAAGTACAGAATTTGTTCTTCGTGATCCTACGGTCAATTTTGCAGTGTTAGAGTGTGCACGAGGAGGATTGCTGAGAGCGGGACTTGCATTTAAGAACTGTGATATAGGAATAGTAACAAATGTGGCTGCAGATCATCTTGGTCTGAAAGGTATTCATACGATAGAGCAATTGGCAAAAGTAAAGGGAGTGATTCCAGAAACTGTCTTACCAGATGGTTATGCAATCTTGAATGCTGACGACGAATTGGTATATGAAATGCGTAAAAAAGTAGAGTGTAATGTCGCTTTGTTTTCTTTGGATGAGACAAACATTCACATCAGAGCCATTCAAAAAAGAGGAGGACTTTGTGCTATCTATGAAAATGGATTTATTACTATTTGTAAAGGCCAGTGGAAAATGAGGGTCATTAAGGCGGCCAATGTTCCATTGACTTTTGGGGGCAAAGCGGTATTTATGATTCAAAATGTATTGCCTGCTGTACTGACTGCTTACATTAAGGGTTTCTCTATGGAAGATATTAAGATGTCACTTGAGACATTTATGCCTTCTCCATCTCAGACTCCGGGACGACTTAATCTTTTTAAGTTTAAAGAGTTTAGTATTATATTGGACTATGCTCATAATCCAGCGGGAATGAGAGCACTAAAGCAATTCACCGATAATCTGGATGCAAGCCATAAGGTATGTATCATCGCCGGTATTGGTGACAGAAGGGTAGAAGACAATAACGAAATAGGCAGCATTGCATCACAAATGGCAGATGAGATTATCATCCGTCAAGACAAGCGATTAAGAGGGAGGACCGAAGAAGAATTGATAGTAATGCTAGATGATGGTATCAAAATGCAGAATCCTGACAAAAAAATCACCATCATCCCATCAGAAAAAGATGCCATCCTATATGCTGTAAAAAATGCGAAGAAGGGTTCATTAATTATATTGTGTAGCGATGTCGTGCCAGACGCACTTGAATTGGTAAAAAAGTTGAAGGAAGAAGAAGAGAAAGAAACGTATCAATTTTCTAAAGATGACATTCCTAATATGGCGTAGAGACTGAATACTTAAATTCTCCGATGCTTGCGTCGGGGTAATAAAAAAGATGTTTTTGCAT
>CAXBGT010000208.1:0-9293 GCA_963975265.1 uncultured Saprospirales bacterium | reverse complement strand
ACTACAGTTCTGATGGTCGCACCAGCACCTGGAAGTCCTCCGAATAATGCACCAATCGTATTTCCGATTCCTTGTCCGACCAATTCTTTATTGGGTTGATGCCTTGTCTTAGTCATGTTATCAGCTACTACTGAGGTTAGCAAGGAATCAATGGCTCCAAGTAGTGCCAAAGTCAAAGCAGTAAATATATATGGGGAGACTGCGGATAATTCAAAATCAGTAAATATGCCAAGGTTCGGAATAGGAAGCCCACTAGGTATTGCTTCTATAGGTCTATAATCTAACCCAAAACCAAACGCGATACCTGACATCACAAGCAATGCGACCAGTGTACTCGGAATCACCGTTGTAATTCGCTTAAACCCGAAAATGATAATAATTGTACACAATGAAAGTATAAGTTCTAGCCAATTTATATTCTTCAATGCACGAGGGAAAATCTTAAGGGCCCCCAATACACCAGAAGCTTCAGAGGCTGCAATGGTTTGTGATTCTTTTAGGATTTGTGCAGGTGAGATACTTTGGGCGCGCTTAACGGTTTCCTGAAAATCCTCTAGTACTAGAATACCTTCTCCTGCTTCTTCTATGAGTATGTTTTCTAAAATTAATTCTTCGGCTATGGGTTTAAATTGCTGTACATATTCGATATCTTCTTTTGGGTAATATCCCACGGAAGGTAATATTTGAGTTACAAGAATAATAACACCTATGGCAGTCATAAACCCAGAGACAACAGGGTAGGGAATGTACTTAATATACTCTCCTAGACCCAGTAATCCTAAACCCACTTGCATCAAGCCAGCTAAAACAAAAACGGTAAGAATAGCTGGTAGTGCTTGTGAAATATCTCCATCATTATGAGCAACAATGCCAGCTATAATGACCATACTTACTGCAGTCATTGGAGCAGTTGGTCCTGATATCTGAGTATTGGTGCCACCAAACATGGCAGCAAAGAAACTCACAAATATTGCTCCGTACAATCCAGCACTTGGCCCAAGACCAGAACTTACTCCAAAGGCCAATGCTAATGGAAGAGCGACTATACCTGCAGTGATTCCTCCAAAAAGGTCTCCTCTGAAATGTTTGAAAGTGAAATATTTTTTCATTAGGTTTTATCTAGAATATGAATAACAAATCATTTAATGCCCATATGAAAGGTAGCAACAAATGCTCAAAAGAAATAGTGAAAATGATAAATCATTTTCTAAAAACTACTACAAGAAATCAGGAGGAGGTGTTGGAATATTTGTATAATAACTTGTAGGGCGATTGAAATTTTTTAAATTGGAAAGAAGTGCCGCTGTTAAATTAAAATATTCAATATCACTGCCAGTGATCAGATCCTTCTCTGATTCTTTTGTCTTTTCTTTCTCTTCAATATCATTCTCAAATTCACAATCAGCAAGTTCGATTTTTTCAATTTCAAATTGAAATTCGCTGTTTAGGTTTAATACATTGGATAGGCATACAATTACGACAAATAGAGAAGCTATGAAAAGTCGAGCGTCGATATTCTTACAAATTGAATGATATGTCTTTCGAATGTCCAAGTATGATCTTTTTTTAAAAGGCAAAGAAAGGAATAAACATTCTAGTAGCCAAGGAGTTTGACCAATAAATACTGCTTTACCCTAATGACTATAATTAGTAATCAGCAAAACATGAAATATCAACATTCTATTTGTATGTGCCTTAGATTAATGTCAAAAGATATCCAAGAATGGCACCACCAACTACAACAAAAGCACTATTTACTTTTTTAAAATAAAAGACCATAATTAAACTGGCTGCTGCAATCAATATAGTTTTCCAGTCTGTCAATGTTTCTCGTCCCATTTCAAAACAAACTGCTAGAATTACACCAACCGCTGCTGCATTCACTGCATCAAGAAAAGCTGATAACAAAGGAAACTTTCTTATCTTATGTACCAATGGATTCAAAATAGTCACAAAAATAAATGAAGGCAAAAATATCCCAACTGTTGCAGCAATAGCTCCAGTGAATCCTCCTAATTGGTAACCTATGAAGGTAGCGGTCGATAATACAGGCCCTGGTGTCATCTGACCTACAGCGACGGCATCGATTAATTCTTGTCTAGATAATAGACCGGTAGAAACTAGCTCAGCATCTAGAAAGGCAAATAATACATAACCACTTCCATAAAGTATTGCTCCTACCTTAAGGAAGGTAAATAATATCTTCCACCCTCCTATTTGCAATAAAAAGAGAGGAACTATGCTATGTGTAGTGTTTCTGGCACTCTTAGCGAAGAAGATCAACACACCTAGCAATCCACAGCCAAATAAAGCCACTATTTCATGAACGCCCATTAGACATGCTGCAACTGTTAATATCCCAAGAACAGCTAGCTCAGTAGTTTTTATTGCTTTTTTGCCTAACTTGTATAACGCGGATAAAATTATAGCAATTACGGGAGGCTTGATTCCATAAATAAATGGTTCTACCGCAGGTAACTGACCATATTCAACATATAAGTAAGCGAATAATAAAGTGATAGTGACAGCTGGTAAAATGAACAGTCCTCCAGCGACAAAGAGACCTTTCCACCCAGCTCGTTCGTAACCGCAATGCATGGTCATCTCAGTTGAGTTTGGTCCAGGGATTAGATTCGTAGCACCTATGAGATCTAGAAAATGCTGCTGAGTCATCCATTTTCTCTTCTCTACTACCTCATCCTCCATCATAGCGATATGAGACGCTGGTCCTCCGAAGGCTATACACCCTAATTTGAAAAAAAGTGACGCGACCTCTTTTAATGGACTTTTATTTGTTGACATATTATTACCGTTTGATGGCGCAAAAATAATGAATCAATGTTTTCTGAATGTTAAATTTTTTGAATTTTTTCAATTTGACACTGAAAATTTAGACATGTTTTTAGGGTTTTGTAGCTTAACTATGCGTTTCAGCTGGTATAGAAATAAAAGTGAAAGATAAAAACCACTTTATTAAAGGATATCTTTGCAGCTTTGCGAAGCTAAATAATGAATACATATGACTTTTGATGAATTAGGATTACACTCTTCTCTCCTACCATTGCTAAAGAAGAATAACTTTAGTTCTCCAACACCAATACAAGAGAAGGGAATACCGGCTATTTTGAGTCAAAATGATGTTCTTGGAATTGCAAAAACAGGATCTGGCAAAACTGCAAGTTTTGTACTTCCAATACTAACCTTACTTCAACGATTACCTAAAAAAGAGAAAAGTCGAGAGATAGATGTTTTAGTTTTAGTGCCTACGAGAGAATTAGCGGTTCAGGTTGCAGATGTTTTTAATGAATACGGAAAAGCACTTCCAAATCCTATAAAAACTATGTCCGTGTATGGCGGGGTGTCAATCAATCCTCAGATGAAAACAATGTTTGGGACAAATATATTGGTAGCAACACCTGGTCGATTATTGGATCTCGTTTCTCATAATGCTATAGAACTATCGAAAGTCAGAGCTTTAGTTCTCGATGAAGCTGATAAAATGCTCAATCTCGGTTTCCAAGATGAAATGAACGAAATTTTCGAGTTGCTACCTGAAATAAGGCAGAACTTGTTGTTTTCTGCAACATTGAGCAAAGACTTGGAAAGTATCAAAAATATCCTTCTTGATGATCCAAAAGTCATCAAAATAGCGTCTGAAGATGATGATATAGAATCAATCAACCTAACAGGGTACTTTGTAACTGAAGATAGAAAGGGGCCATTGCTTAGATATCTGATAAAGCAAAATGAAATGGACCAAGTATTAGTATTTACTTCCTCGGCTCAAAAGGCAGATCGTGTTGCAGCAAAATTGACAAAAAATGGAATTGATGCATTTCCAATTCATGGTAAAAAAAGCCAGGGCGCAAGACAATCTGCGCTAGAAGCATTTAAGACAGGGAAGATAAAGGTATTAGTAGCTACAGATTTATTATCTAGAGGTATTGACATAGTGGGATTACCTTTTGTTATAAATTATGAATTACCAAGATCGCCAAAAGATTTTATACACAGAGTCGGAAGAACAGGAAGGGCTGGTGAAAATGGACTAGCTATTTCGTTTGTTGATAGAGAAGAGGTGAAACATTTTAAAGTAATATTAAAGAAAATGGATCGCTATATTGATATGATCGATAGTGATGGCTTCGAATTGCATGGGTTTTAGCTAATCAATCATGCATATTCGTTAGTTGATTGATGGATTTACATGGCTAATTCAACCATATTATTAATTAAAGGCAACAAATAGGCAAAATAACCCTCGATGAACAATGCGTAAAAGGCAAACAATTCTATTTTTGCAGCCTTTAGAATTACACTTACTACTAAATGTAACAAATATGGATACTGCTGTACAATCACTTATAGCCAAAGAATTACAAAGACAAAGGTCTGGGATAGAATTAATTGCTTCAGAAAATTTCACAAGTAAAGCAGTCATAGATGCTACGGGTTCTTGCTTGACGAATAAATACGCAGAAGGGTATCCTGGGAAAAGGTATTATGGTGGATGTGAGGTTGTTGATCAAATCGAACAGTTAGCCATTGATCGATTGTGCGAATTATTCGGAGCGGAATATGCAAATGTGCAACCTCATTCTGGTGCTCAAGCGAATGCTGCAGTTTTTTTAGCTGTATTAAATGCAGGTGACCCTATACTAGGTTTTGATCTTTCCCATGGAGGGCACTTATCTCATGGCTCGCCTGTAAACTTTTCTGGCAAGGTCTACGATGCTAATTTCTATGGTGTTGAAGAAGATACCGGACTTATTGATATGGATAAAGTAGAGGCAAAAGCAATCGAAGTAAATCCGAAATTGATCATCTGTGGAGCTTCTGCATATAGTAGAGATTGGGATTATGCAAGATTTAGATCAATAGCGGATAAAGTTGGAGCTTTACTTTTGGCGGATATCGCACATCCAGCGGGATTGATAGCTTCTGGACATTTAAAATCTCCCATGAAACATTGCCATATAGTCACGAGTACAACTCATAAGACACTCAGAGGACCTAGGGGAGGAATCATAATGATGGGCAAAAACTTCGAAAATCCTTGGGGAAGAACAACTAAAAAGGGGAATCTAATTATGATGTCTGCTGTGTTGAATAGTGGAGTGTTTCCAGGAATGCAAGGTGGTCCATTAGAGCACGTGATTGCTGCAAAAGCAGTAGCATTTGGTGAAGCATTAGATCCTAGCTTCAAGTTATACGGAGAACAAGTCATCAAAAATGCACAAGCTATGGCAAAGGCATTCGTAGATAGAGGATATAAATTGATCTCAGGTGGGACAGATAATCACCTTATGCTAATTGACCTTAGAACTAAAGGGGATGTAACAGGAAAAGATGCTGAGAATGCATTGGTCAGAGCGGATATTACCATCAATAAGAATATGGTGCCATTCGATACGAGATCTCCATTTGTTACCTCTGGCATCAGAATTGGTACTGCCGCAGTTACTTCGAGAGGCTTTACAGAAGTGGATTGCGAGCAAACAGTAGCGTGGGTTGATGCGGTCATATGTGATCATGCCAACGAAGATTTGATTAACAAAACAAGAGGGGAGATTAATGAGTTTATGACTGGGTTTCCCTTGTATGTGTGATACTCTCTGAGAGCGCTTTTTGACTTACTAGAAAATAAATTTTGATGCTTCGTTCAATTAATTGGACGAAGCATTTTTGTTTTTCTGATATACCAAAAACGCAATAGAAATTCGAAAACAACAAGCCGTTTCATGAATTAATTGTTTTTTGAAAATATTGAGAGCTCAAACTAAAACGGGGACAGAGTTATCTAAAAATAAAACTAAATATAGATGGATATTACTTCAGAAGAATCCTTGTAATTTTGGGAATTTTGATTTTATTGAAATAACTACCACCTTTTAACTGCAGTGAATGTTCCAAGCTGCAGGGCTTTTTAAGTTCATAACAAACTGTTAAATACGTCACTTGTAGCATAAGTGTAATTCAATCACGTTAACTTACTATCGAATCCCTTAGTAGTCGAAGGGATGAAGATTATTAACTACCCAACTTATTCTAAATGAAAAAATCAATTATCTACGGATTGATAGCCGTTGTCGTGGCTGCTTCTGTCTATTTTATGTTAAGACCTGATTCATCTTCCTCCAAGGTTGATATTTTTGCACAAGTAAAAAAGTCAAACTTTGTTGTTGCTGTAAATGCTACTGGTGAATTAAAAGCTAAAAAATCCATCAAAATTAGAGGTCCACAAGGGATGCGATCTGCTGGAATATACAATACTACGATAAAAGACCTAATTCCAGAAGGTACTGTTGTGAAAAAAGGGGAATATGTTGCTTCTCTTGATAAAACAGAATTAGCTACTAAAATTACTGGAGTCCAAACGGATATTGAAAAAGAAATGACCAAACTGGAGCAGATCAAAATTGATACAGCGATCCAAATGAAAGGGGTTAGAGATGAGAGCGCAAATATGCTGTTTTCTATGGCGCAAGAGCGGTTAGAGATAGAACGAAATAAATACGAGCCGCAGATGGTCATAGAACAATCAGAGCTGAAATTGAGGAATTCTGAAAGATCGATGGATCAGCTGAAAGGCAAAACAGAACTTATGGTAATTCAATCGGATGCCAAGGTGAGAGAGATACAAGCCAATTTGAAACAACTTGATTCTAAACTGAAACAGATGACAGATGTCGCAGCTTCGTTCATGATCATGGCACCAGAGGATGGTATGTTGATATATGAGAGGTCGTGGAATGGGAAAAAGGGACCTGGTTCTCAGATCAGTGCTTGGGATCCTACAGTTGCCGAATTACCTGACCTCACCAACATGACATCTGTCGCATACATTAATGAAATCGATATTTCTAAGATAAGAAAAGGCCAACAAGTCAGTGTGAAAGTAGATGCATTTCCAGAAAAAATATTTGATGGGCAAATTATCTCAGTAGCTAATATAGGTCAGGAATTGAGGGGACAGGAAGCAAAAGTTTTTGAAATTGTAATAGCAATTAATCAAGTAGATGATGTCCTCAAACCTTCAATGACGACAACTAATGAGATTATGATATATGAATATGAAGATGTCGTTAATATACCTTTGGAGGCTTTTTATAGTGATAGTATTGATTATGTATTTGTTAAAAGAACAGGCAAAGTTGTTAGGCAGCAAATCATAAGCGGAGCATCAAATGAAAACGATATTATAGTAGTAGAAGGTCTAAGTTTGGATGATAAAGTTATGCTTACAGCACCAGACAATGTGGAGGAAGTGCCTTACGAATTTCTGAGCAAGGACATTGCGGATAGTGGGACTAATAAGCTTGAAAGTTGGAAAAAGAATAAGGCTACTTATGATAAAACCAATGAAGAGATTGTAAAAGGAGAGGAAGATCAAAATAAGAATATGGGCGGTGGAGAGATGATGATAATGTTTTAATATTTGATTTATTGGAATCATGTTTACTGCTTGTTTCTAAGCAATTAGGACATCTACCCATTTTCATCACTTCAACCATTTTTTATGTTCGTGTATATTAGAAGGAATCTTGGATTAGCTATCGAAGGTATTAGTCAAAACAAATTAAGAGCTTTACTGACTGCACTAGGAATTATTTTCGGAGTATTTGCCGTAGTTTCTATGTTGGCCATAGGTAATGGAGCAAAAAAGTCTATTCTAGATCAATTGAAAATAATAGGTACAAATAACATTGTTATTAATTCTATTCCTCCAGAACAAAACGGAGAGGATGAGGAAGGAAATGATAAAGAAGAGAAGAAATCATATACACCTGGATTAACTATTAATGATGTAGAAGCGATCAAAAGCATCGTTCCAGGGATAGAAACACTTTCTATAGAAACAGAGGATGATGCTAAAATTCTCTATGGCAAAAATATGGTAAAATCAAAGTGCTATGGAGTTAATAATGATTTTTTCAATGTAAATAATCTAGAATTAAGCAAGGGTTCATTTTTCTCAGGCAACCATAAGAATGGTCTGAATGTATGTGTACTGGGTGCGAATGCTGCTGCTCGATTATTTTTAGGTAAGAATCCAATCGGTAGTTATGTAAAATCTAACCATGTAGTATTCAAAGTAATAGGCGTTCTGAAAAAGAGATTAATCTCAAAAGAGAACCTTGTTAAGTTGGATGTCAATAATTATAGCAATATAATCTTTATTCCATTTGACACTTTCAAACTGAGAATTAATAACAAACTACGAATTGGAAAAGAAGACGTTAAGCGAAATGACGACGATGAAACAGAAAATAAGAATTACCATCAATTAGATAAGATTGTTGTGAAGTTGGCTGATGCAAAGAGTATGGAGTCAAGTGCTGAGCTTATCAGTAGATTATTATTGAGAAGGCATAATAATCAGGCAGATTTTGAAATCAAGGTGCCAGAGTTACTTATCAAACAACAGCAAAATACTCAGGAGACTATGAACTTGATATTGGCTGTAATCGCGGGGATATCCTTATTGGTTGGAGGGATAGGTATCATGAATATTATGCTGGCCAGTGTATTGGAGCGAGTCAAAGAAATAGGTCTAAGAAGATCAATCGGAGCTACTGAAAAAGATATTATTTACCAATTTTTACTAGAAGCGATTGCAATTAGTTTAGCAGGGGGAGTCATAGGTGTAATCCTGGGAATAGTAGGTGCCAAGGTAATAGCTGCATATGCAGATATCTCTACAGTTATATCCTTTTCCTCTATTTTGATAAGCTTCGGTATCGCAGTGAGTATAGGTGTCATATTTGGCATAATGCCGGCGCAGAAAGCGGCAAGGATGGATCCTATTACTGCATTGAGAACAGAATAGGACAAATGAAAACTGCATCTCGAAATAAATCTTTAGCCAAGAAACAGCAACAACTTATGAAAAAGCTAATACAACTATCAATTATTATAATTTTAGGGTTATCCTCTAATGTGAATGCACAAAAGATGATCTCAGCCAGTATATATGAGATCATAAAATCGGCACAAGCAGAGTCTCCAGATTACCTGCTGGCAAAAACAAGTAGAGAAAATCAAGAGTGGAGATATACTGCTTCCAAATCAGTTTTTAAACCACAAATAGGATTTGAAGCTACACTTCCAAATATAAATAGAAGTGTCACTCAGATCAATCTTCCTGGAGGTGCGCAATTTGTAAATAATTCATTTATGAGCAATAGTGTAGGACTAAATATGAATCAGGTTATAGGAGCTACCGGAGGATCTGTTTTTATATCAAGTAATTTACAGCGGCTTGATCAGTTTGCACAGGATACGATTGATGC
>CAXBGT010000207.1:0-9403 GCA_963975265.1 uncultured Saprospirales bacterium | reverse complement strand
CCTTCTTCTGGTAGCTTTTCTAGATCTGCATTGATGAATGAATCTGGAGCAAGGTCAAGTATTGCTTCTTTAATTGCAGTGGTCTTCGTAGTGCTTGCATTACTTTTTTTGACGCCCTTTTTATTCTTTTTACCAAAGGTAATATTGGCTATCATTATAGTTTTTGCAGTAAAAAACCTATTTGAATACGCACTTGCAAAATCGTTCTTCAGAACAAATAAGCTAGACTTTTCAGTCATGTTGATCACTTTTATTATTACCTTATTTGTGAGTATAATGGTTGGGGTATTGGTAGGGTTTCTAGCATCTATCATTGTTGTCCTAATAAATAGTAAAAACAAACAAAGCTCCTTGAAAAGATTATTGCTCTTTCGCGAGTCTGAAGGGATCATAATTGATAAAACATCTGCAAAACTGATAGTTTCTGTAAGTGGACAGCTCAATTTCGGGAATGCGGATTACTTTACTAATATGGTTAAAGAGAAAGTTGCAACTAATGTAAGTTTCAATACAATTTTGATCGATCTTACTCTGGCTGATGACATTGATAGTTCTGGATTAAAAGCACTTAAAATTATCACTAAATATGCAATTTCTGCCAATATTGAAATGAATATCGATAATTACAACAAAAAAGTAAAACCCAGATTGCAGAGAAGTGGATTGATCTAATCGTAATATGTAATAATACTATGAATGATTAATATATTCAGCACAAACTTGAGTTGCAAATGGTCAATGTAAAAATCTAATTTTTTAATTTCTCCTCATATAATATAATCCAATCTTTGACCGTCATTTTCTTGATCAATTCAGCTATCAGGTCATAGGGAATATGATCTACTTTTTTGAATCGAATACAACTTTTACCCATATCTAACTTGAACTTAGAATGTTTAGGATATTCTGCAATAAACCAATCATATAGCTCTGGGTTAGCATAAATACCCATGTGATATAAAGCAATGAATCCTTTTTGGTTTGCTATATTGATAAATGGCAGTGGTAGCTTTGTATCGCAATGATACCCATCAGGATAAGTAGAACGAGGGACAACATAGCCTAGCATATTATAGCTCAAGCATTCTTCGAAGCCGGATGGAAGATTAGATTTTATGGTCTCTTTAAGTTTCATAAAAGGAGCCACTCTATCTTCTGGGATGTCAGCTATGTAGCCTTCTATGTCTAAATATTTTGACATGCCTTAATTTTTGGATGTTTGGAAAATAAATATTGTTCGTATTTTCAAAAAAAGAATAATAGTCCCAAAATGCAAGGTTAAATTAAAAGCACAAAAGTATCTCAAAATATTAAGTGCTTAGCTTTTCAGATTATCTAATTACAAGCTACATGGTCACACAATAGATAATCATGTAAGCTCCTGTACTTTGCAGATAATTGAAGTATTTATTTGTCATTTCTACTGGAACTTCCAATGAGGGAAATAGAACTTTCACCGATTCCTTTGTTTGACTTATGACTTTCAGTGTTGTTTTAGATAAATTATTTCTTAATATTTTTTTGCTCATTCTTTGTTTTAATTAGGGTTAGAAATTAAATTTAAAAAAATTGATCTCAACAAACTTTCAACTACACCATTACATCAATTGCTAATGTCTATATTAAACTCCACAACAACAAAAAGGATTGTTCATAAGGTACTAAAAAAAATCAAATTAGCAAATAAAAGACAAACACAAAACTTAATGTGCTGATTACCAGCAAAACTAAAATTTATTTTTTTTATGCAACTTGCCCAAGAAGGATAAACTTGCTCTCAATTTTCACATTTATGAAAATAACATGTATTAAATTGAACTTATAACTACATTTGCACCTTTATAGTATGCTAATCAAATGTACCACGATGGTGGTGCAGGCACATATGGGGCTGACTGGTATCGACGGGATCGATAATTTTATAGTAAGCATGCAGGGGGAAGATTGTATACTCCTTAATCATTTTCAATCAAACATTAATTGGCGAGAATAACTTCGCAATGGCTGCATAATCTAGGATTATAAAGCTTTTAGTCAATACGCTTGACGCTCAATATACAGCGTAACGACTTAAACAACTTTGAGTAAGGACTGGTGGATACTTCGACTCCTATCCAAGATCAAGAAGATAAGGTGATAGCGTCGCCGTTTTTATGCCTGCTATCACTCGAAAATTCGAATATTAACTAAGCATGTAGAAGGCTATCGGATGCTTTCTCCGGACCAGGGTTCGACTCCCTGCAGCTCCACAATGATATTTCATTTTATAGCCCACACTTATTCAGTGTGGGCTTTTTTGTCTTTATCCCTCACATCATTATTTCGAATGAGTTACCATCTTAACAAGATATGTCCGCATATTGTCTCGCTGATTATCAGATCATTTTGAATAATTACTTATATTTAGATTAAAGCACAATTACAATGAAAAGATTACTTCAATTACTCGTATTTCTAATACCCGCTGCAACTTATTCTCAAACTCCAATTACAGATGCAAACATCAGAGCTGCCGTTGACATCTGTCTGATTACCAATCCAGTAGATGGCATGTGTACTAGCAGTGAATATGGTTCAATGCCAGATTGGGATGTAAGTGATGTTACAAACATGGATAATCTATTTCAAAATCAAAAAGATTTCAATGCAGATATTAGTGGATGGGATGTTAGCAATGTAACAAGCATGAAAGAAATGTTCAGTAAAGCTCAATTTTTCGATGAGGATATTAGTGGGTGGGATGTTGGAAAAGTGACTCAAATGGGATTCATGTTTAGAGAAACAATATTTTTTGATGCGGATATAAGCGAATGGGATGTTAGTAATGTGACTCAAATGGGGTTTATGTTTAACAGAGCAAAATCTTTCAATGCAGATATTAGTAATTGGGATGTTGCGAATGTAATTAATATGGAAAACATGTTTAATCTAGCACAATCATTCAATGCGGATATTGGTGGATGGGATGTGGGAAATGTGACTTTTATGTTTGGTATGTTTACGCTAGCTCAATCTTTCAATGGAGACATTAGTGAGTGGGATGTTGGAAAAGTGACAAATATGTCAAGAATGTTTTTGGGTGCTCAATATTTCAACGCGAATCTTAATGAATGGAATGTATCGAATGTAATTTCTATGTCAGAAATGTTTAACGATTCAGGATTATCTTCAGAGAATTATGATGAAACCTTAAATGGATGGTCTGAACTAGGAGTAAAATCAAATGTAAAGTTACAGGCTAAAGATACCTATTATTGTTTTGGTGCAGAAGCGAGACAAAGCCTAATAGATAACTACAATTGGGATATAACAGATGCAGGCTATAATTGTGGGCCGGTAAATGTAAAAGATGAAAACAGATTAGATGTTTCAATTTACCCTAACCCCGCTTCATATCATCTACTAATTAACGGAAATAATAGTGAATTAAAAGCTACTGTTTGTGATGTGATAGGCAAAGAAATAATTCAACTATATATCTCAAATGAAATTGATATTAGTTACTTAGAAAAAGGCGTTTATTTCATACACCTTTCTGATGGTCTAAAAGCATCCTCTCATAAATTCTTTAAAATTTAAAGGCTAGGTATAGTACCTGAAACTATCGTGTGACTTTTCTTATTGACACCTAGCAAATTAGCATTAGTATGCTCTTAATTGTTTGCTCCAACCAGTTGTGCAGGTTCACAAATTATATGTAAATGCTAATATGATAGAATAATAAATGGCTACCTTGCTCAAGTTTTCACAAATAAAATTAATTCTTAACTTAATTGACAAGTTTAATTCTATAGCCTAAACTCTAATTCTAAAACAATAACATGGGACTGACCAACAATGATATCTTCAAAAAACTAAGAGTAGCGCTTCAACTTAGAGACGACCAAATCGTAGAGATCTTAAAACTTGTAGATTTCAAGGCTACTAAGAGTGAGTTGGGAGCACTTTTTAGAAATGAAGATCATCCAAAATATGTAGAATGTGGAGATCAGATTCTTAGAAACTTCTTAAATGGACTAGTTATTCATCTTCGTGGACCTCGAGATAATAAAAAACCAAGTATCGCCGACAAATCTTCTCAGAATCAACACGTCAAACCTAATCCACTAAAAAGAGATAGAAGAGAAAAAGATTAATACTTTTCATTGAGATGTGTGGCAAGCTCATTACCCATACTGAAGCATGCTTGCAACAAATACCCACCTGTAGGTGCATTCCAATCTAACATCTCCCCTATCGCATAGGAATTTGGCAATTTATTTAATTGATAAGTTTCACTTATTTCAGTTAGCGCTAAACCACCAGTTGTAGATATCGCTTTGTCTAACTCATCAGCCTTAAACACCTCGATCGTTAGAGATTTTATCTTTTTTGCCAAACCTTCTCTATCCAGAAACTCATCTTTTGTCAAAATTGACTTGAGCAATTGGATTTTTACCTTTTCAAGCTTTAAGTCTCTAGATAATATTTCCGTAATCTTCCTACTAGAATTAGCAATTCTTTTATCTATTTCAGATAAGCTGAGCATCGGTTTCAAGTCGATAGATATCAAAGCCGTCTTTCCTTCAAATAATTGACTCTGAATTTCATTTGTCAATGCATAAACAGCGTTTCCTTCGATACCAAAATCTGTAATCACCGCTTCTCCCTCTATTCCACGCCCTAGACTTTCAATGGCTATGTTCTTGAGAGGTTTGCCATTTACTTTGGAAGTAAAATCCAAATCCCATTGCACACTATATGCACAGTTCGCAGATACAAAAGGTACAGTTTCAATTCCTTCATTACCAAAGAGTTTAGTCCAACTTCCATCCGATCCAGTAATTTTCCAACTCCCACCTCCTAGACAAAAGACAGTGATATCCGCTACAATTTCCTTCTTATGGTTAAACATTAAATTCTTTGCCTCTGACCATCCAATCCATTCACTGTCGTAAACAATTTTATGTCCTTTTGACAAGATAGACTCTTTAATTGCTGATAGTACTTTAATAGGCTTAATCCCCTTTTCGGGAAAAACTCTCTTACTAGAGCCTACATATGTTGGTATTCCTATCGATAATAACCAGTTCCTAAATTTCCAATTGTCAAATTCTAATAATGCACGATCCAAAAGACCACTGGGACTATATTTTGATATCATATTTGATACAGGTTCAGAATGAGTCAAATTAAACCCGCCTTTGCCAGCCACTAAAAACTTACGTCCGAGAGTCTTATTCTTTTCATAGATCGTAACATCAAATAATTGTTCATCTAAAAAAGAAGCCAACGATAATGCTGATGCACCACCTCCTATAATCGCTATGGATTTTTTATTGGTCAATGAATAGTTATTATTTTTATTGTTTTGTTGTTGAATACAATTTCATCTCCTTGTTGTTTACCCATTAGCAATTCGCCAACAGGACTTATCATAGAAATAGCATAATATTTCTGTCCATCTAACTTTATACTTCCATACCCAATAGAAATATAAAAAGTCCCTGTGTTACATTGCACAAGACTTCCCAACACTACCGAATCACTACTCCGCTCATAGTTGAGTTGATTCAATGCTTTTCTTGCATAATTAACCTTATTCAACTGCATTTCTGTCTTATCTATTTCCATCTGCATCATCTCTCTACCTGTTTCGAATTTATCTCCTGCAGAACTTTTGGTGTCATCGTTTTTAGATTGTTGTATCGATTCCAATATTTTTTCATAATCCTGAGCTTGAGATGCCAAAGCATCTACTAACGCCAGATGGAGTTCATGTTTCAGTACAGATCTTTTCATACTTTTCTATTATTCGATTACCAAAAAAACATCTATTTCAATGAAATAATTGGGATAAAGGCAAATAAACAACATAAATTCACAAACATACTTACTCGATTGGCATTTATAGAGCGGTAATTTACGATATTTGCGCCCTGAATTGAAAAATTGAGAAATCACCTTGGCTAAAGATGTTCAAATTGACATGATCGTTAGGCCTTAAAATCAGTTTTTAAGAAAGATGACAATAAAAAACGCGGAAGAATTAGAAGGATTAAAAGCTGCAGGACATGCAGTGGCAGTAACCCTTAAGAAGATGAAAGAATTCACTAAAGTAGGCATGAGCACTCGAGAAATCGATGACTACGGAGGAGAATTACTTTCAGAATTTGGAGCATTTTCAGCACCTATCAAAGATTATGATTTCCCTGGACATACCTGTATTAGTATTAATCATGTGGCTTGTCATGGAATACCTTCTGACGATCTGATCTTACAAGAAGGCGACTTAGTAAATATAGATGTATCCGCAGAACTAAACGGATATTACGGAGATAACGGAGGATCATTTGTCGTAGGTAAAGATATTCATAATCATAGGCCATTGATCCAAGCCTCTCAAGAAATTCTTCAGATCGCCATGAACCATATTAAAAATGGTGTAAGAATATCCAACGTTGGAGGCATTATAGAAAGGGAGGCGAAAAAAAGAGGCTTTCAAGTGATCAAAAACCTGTGTGGTCATGGCATCGGCAGAAAATTACATGAACCGCCAACTGAGATTGCAAATTATAGAGATAGATTCAATACTCAGAGATTCAGAAAAAATTCTGTAATAGCTCTTGAAACATTTATTTCTACCAAGTCAAAATATGTGCACGAGCAAGAAGACGGATGGACAATGATGACAAAAGACAATAGCTTTGTCACTCAGCATGAACATACATTAGTTATCACCGATGACTACCCTATCGTTTTGACTGAAGGTAATGGTGTTTTTGATTTTTAGATGACTTCATTTTACCCCTCAATTAATTAATATCCTAGTCCAGTGCAAGAAAAGGAGATTTCAATAAGGCATTTTGTTATTCTAGGAGTTCTAAGTTTGGTTTGGGGTAGCTCGTTTATTCTCATAAAAAAAGCGTTGATCGCATTTCATCCTTTTGATTTGGCTTGTATGCGACTTGGAGTCTCAGCTCTTGCTTTTACTCCCGTTATCATATACAATCGAAAACGGATACCTTGGAAGAGATGGAAATTATTCCTTACCATAGGGCTGACAGGGAGTGGGATTCCTGCATTTATGTATTTCCTAGCGCAGACGAATATCAACAGTATGGTATCTGGTCTTCTCAACAGTCTTACTCCCATTTGGACATTGATCATTGGAATAATTATTTTCAAGAACCCAATGGACAAGTATAAGACTACAGGTGTTTTAATAGGTTTTATTGGAGCCGCTTTACTTATGATCTATGGAGAGAATGAAGGATCAAACAGTAATCTTTGGTATGGTCTTTTTATCGTCATAGGTACACTCTGTTATGGAATGAGTGGTAACCTCGTAAAACATTATCTTCAAGATGTAGATAGCATCATCATAAGTGCCACATCTTTCTTTTTAGTTGGTGGACCTGCATTGATTCTTTTAGCGCTGCACGGTACTATTTTTGATGTTACATTCTCAGAGCAAGAGATGTATTCAATTGGAGCTTTACTTTTATTGTCATTAATTGGGACGGTATTGGCTACCGTCATATTCTACAAACTTATCCAAGAAACCAATGCTGTATTTGGAAGCTCAGTGGCCTATATTATGCCACTCGTAGCTATCTTTTGGGGGTTTCTTGACGGAGAAGCACTAGGATTAGTTGTCTTGATCAGTATGGCATTAATTCTTTCTGGGGTATATTTGATAAAGAAATTTTGAATAGAATTCATGGTTCGGGGTTTTGAGTTTTGGGTCAGATGGTAACATTTTAAAGAATAATTTCATGGTACACAAGGAATATAAAAATATAAAATAGAGATAAATGAATCAAATTCCTGGACTATACATCACATATTCTGAAGGAAAAGGTCGGGGTGTATTTACTAGCCAAGACATAGAAAAAGGTGCAGTCATAGAAGTCTGTCCAGTCATCATTATCCCTAAGGCAGAACTTCCAATAATTCATAAGACAGTATTGCATGATTACTACTTTTTATGGGGTCATGATCTAGAAGATTGTGCTATTGCTCTTGGTTTTGGCAGTATCTATAATCATCAATTGATGCCCAATGCAAACTTCATCTTAGACGTCGAACAACAAACAATCGACATAGAGGCGATTAATGATATTAGTGCAGGAGCCGAGATTACACTTAATTATCATGGAGAACCTGGGAATGATGAAAAGTTGTGGTTTTGATAATTGCTAGAATCACTAGAAATGCCGAATCGTTTTATGATGTTGACATGAAATGATTTATAAAATTGCTAGAACTGTTTAAATGAGAGCATGCCAAATATGATAAATCAATCTTATAAGGTATGAAGGGCCGATCAATCTAAGTGGTGGCTGAAAATAGAAGTGCAGACAGCAAATCCTGATGGGCCGATTCCGATCAAACGTTTCTCATACCAGGCTTACTTCAGCCACCTTAATTTAAATGCAAATACAAAGGAATAAAACAGCATTCACCAAAATAAAATCTTAAACGATCAGCAAATATTTACCAATTGAGCCACCAAAACCAACCTTTTCATGAAATATGTAGTCTATCTTAATATAGACTTGTAAACGACCTAATATCAACTTTATGAAATTAACACACAGATTCAGCTTACTACTTATTTCAATCATGGTTTTGAATCTATTTACATCATGTGATGATGATTCTCAAGGTGAGCCTGGCATGATGACTTGTGTTTTTGAGCAAAATGACGATGATAAAGATGGATTGATAGATGCTACCGAAGAATCAATAATGGAAGATTGCAGAAGTAATCAGCTTCTAAATAGAAAAGAAGTAAAATCAAATCTTATCGGAGAATGGAACATTGTAGGCCATGGTGAAGGATGGGTTCCTACCGTTTCTCAACCATGTGGTAGAGTTATTTTTACTGAATCAGAATTTACGCTCGACTTTCACAGTGGATATGAAGATACAACCTATGTTAGAAACTGGGACATAATAGAAACAGAAAGTGGTGGACTCTTTTTTGAAATTGATGGCGGTTCTGTTTATCCTATGAATGTTAATGTATTTTGTGATGATTACATGTTTTTTAATCAGACTCCGCTCGATGGGAACATGTATATTTATGAGAAGATGAAGTAAATAAGTTAAGAAGCGAATAAGGTAATTGGCAGGAATCTATCCTTTCAACTTATTAATCAATTCCTGCTTTCTTTGTTCCATCAATCCAAATTTCGGAACTGGCCAATCTAATTGATCATAATAATCAATTGTTCTTTCTAACGATGTATTAAAGTCTGTGATTTGTAAATCAAAGTTTGCAAGTAATTTCGAATTGCCATAGGTAAAGTGATCACAGTCCAACCATAATGGCAAATCAATCCATTCGCTAATTTCCTCTCTTTTTAGAAAAGTAGATGATGCAAAATACCTCGTCGGATCCCTTTCTAACATCGTT
>CAXBGT010000206.1:0-9634 GCA_963975265.1 uncultured Saprospirales bacterium | reverse complement strand
GTGATCTCGCATAAACTGTGCAAATCGATCAATCTTATCTTCATCTGCTTTTACGAAGTCTACCCCATCGATTGGGTTATACTCTATGATGTTGATTCGAACAGGGAAGCTTTTGCAAAGTTTGAGTAAGTTTTTAGCATCCTCTATGTTGTCATTAAAGTTTTGGAAAGCTATGTATTCGTAGCTGATTCTGTTTTTGGTGACTTGGTAATAGTACTTAAGTGCATCCATTAATGTTTCGAGGTTGTTTTGCTCATTGATCGGCATGATCTCATTTCGCTTTATATCATCAGCTGCGTGGAGTGATATGGCGAGGTTCACCTTACTGGCATCATCTGCCATTTTCTTTATCATCTTAGCAATACCAGCTGTAGAAACTGTAACCCGTCTTGGTGACATGTGGAGGCCATCTTCAGATGTTATGTAATGAATACTCTTCATTACGTTTTTATATGCAAGAAGTGGTTCGCCCATGCCCATGTATACAATATTAGTAAGCGGATGACCATACATCTCTTCACATACTTTATTAATCATTACTACTTGATCGTAAATCTCCCCTGGATCAAGATTACGGAGGCGTTTCATTTGACCGGTAGCACAGAACTTACACGTGAGACTACAACCGACTTGAGATGACACACATACTGTGAATCTATTGTCTTTAGCCACAGGGATAAGAACAGATTCCATAAAGTGACCATCGTACAATTGAAATCTAGTTTTTACTGTGCCGTCATTAGATTTTTGAGTTACATCCTCTGTAATCGCATTAATTACAAAGTTAGTATTCAGTGTTTCTCTAAGACTGATACTAAGATTGGTCATCTCATCAAATGACTTTGCAGACTTCTGCCACAACCAACTATAGACTTGCTTGGCTCTGAATGCAGATTCACCTAATTCAACAAGATAATCTTTGATTTGGTCTCTACTGAGATTTCGTATGTCTGTCTTTACTAATTCCACAGTGCAAAGGTATGTAAATAAAAGATTGGAGATTGAGGATTGGAAAGATTTTAAAGATTTGGGAGAATGGAGAGGTAGTCTATCAAAGGCGAAAAGGATGCAAAGTTAAGGGATTGGTGAGATTGGAGATTGACTAGCGGCAGGTTTTAGAGTTCTTTCCCAAAATGGCCAATAGCGTGAATAATCGAATTTTTAAGATTAAGAAGAGGATGGAACAGTATAGAATTTCAGCTTTAATCAACTGAAATTGAAGTAAATTTCTAATAATTCGATTAAATTATGCTTTGGCTTTAGTAAAAGCGTTTGGAAAAAATTAAAATTTGAAAAAAAAAATTCACATCTAAAAATATATCTCTTCTCGCTCGGAGTGAATTTTTCATATCTATTACCTATTGCAAATCAGTTCGTTACCCATACAATAATCAAAACTACCTGTTCAATCATCTTACGTTATGATTATTAATAGATTACATATTACAATATTACCTAATGTTTATTTCGTATTATCCAATTACGTAATGTATATTGGCTTGATAATTGCTATTTATCATGTAATAACTACAAATTTTTAATAACACAATAAAAAGACTCAAAATGGGAAGGTTTCTAAAAATCGCAGTTTATATAGCTGTACTATTCTTAGGCTACTTGTGGATAGCAACAGTAGCAAAATCATGTAACAAAACAACATCCGCAAATAACGATGATACCGAATTGGTAGACGACATTGCTATAGAAGATGAATTCGCTGATGACTTTTTCGAAGACGAAACGGAAGAATCAGATAAGTCTCTTGATGAAATGGGAGGTGGTAGCACTACTGAAGTAAATTCAGATCTTATGGATTCTTCTCCAATGGACTATACAGAAGTAGATGAAATCATAGAAGAGAACAAACCAACGAAGCAGATACACTCTGCTCCAATTAAGCAGTCAACTGCAAAAAGTACTTCTTCTTCAGATAAATATTTACTTCTTGCTGGTTCTTACCTAATAGAAGACAATGCATCTACAATGGTTCAAAAACTAAAGAAAATGGGCTATAACAATGCTGAAGTTGTTGTATTTGATATGTCTCAATATCATTCTGTTTGTGCAGGACGATATAGTAATATGTCTTCCGCTAAACAAGAATCTAGCTCTCTTAAGAGAAAAGGAGTAGACAATTATGTGCACACAAGACAATAATAGCCTATAGGCATGCAGCAAATCTCTATGGTCACTAGAAATCCTCTGCCAATAAAAATATAAATCCAATAATGAAGAGCGCTTCGTTATTGGATTTTTTTATATTAATTGTGGTTTCTTCGAGCGATGTGAGCTCTGCGACGATGTATAGTCAATAATAAACCTATCAGAACACTCCATAAATAGATCTGATCGCTTCAAACGATTTAATCTACAAGAATAAAGTAAAATAATAGCACATTACATATTAAATAATTTCGTAATGTGTAAAACATTGTTTATCTTTGCCTTTACTTATTAATCTAACAAGAAATCTATCTTTCCCAAAAGGATAGAAATCTATGATTGGTGAGCATAAGAAACTACTTCTCAATAGTCGTCCTATCCCAAATTCGAAGACTGTTTTAATAAATTGAGAAAACCGATTTTATTATGCCGAGAATGATACTCCGCATTATGACCGCAACAATGGTCATGTGCATGGTATGTCTGAACCCAACTCAGACATCCGCAGAAAACCTAAGAGGTCCTAAAAACGACCCTATTATTGTCACTGAAGCAGATGAATACATCTCTCTGACATGTCCAATGCCGATCATAGTATCCTGTGAAGACAACAGTATTTATCTAACATTTGAAGAATTTCAAGCAGCTGGCGGATCAGTAATCTTGCCGGAAGGGTGTGAAGAAGATTCGATTATGCTTTCATGGGTTGGCGATGATGAAATATCCCAAGACGGATGTGATTTTGTCTATATGAGAGAGTATCTCTTGACTGCAGATTGTGATAACACATTTACTTGTAATCAGCTGGTGATGCTGAACGATGATGATAATCCATCAATAACGCAATGTGCTCAAGATACTACTCTAATGATGGATATTAGTGGAGGAACTTGTTTGGTCGCTTATACTGTGCCAGATATAACCGTAGTTGATGGATGTGATGCTGATGTGATGGTAACAAATGACTCACCTGGCAATTTCGGAGTGGGGTCAACAACCGTAACATACATTGCTTCAGACAATTGTGGGAACTCCTCTCAATGTTCTTTTGTCGTAACTGTAACAGATACTAGTGCATTGATCGTCAGTTGTGCAGCAGATATAGCAGTAAATGATGTTTGTAATATTGCAGAAATTCCACCCTATGCAGATTATGATGCATTTGTAAGTGCAGGTGGATCTGTTTCAGGCAATTGTAGCTCAATGGGAGGTACATTTACTATTTCGAATGTGACCACTACTCCAGCTCTGAGTACATGTCCATTAGTATATAACAGGTCTTACACAATATTAGATGAAAATGGGATATCAGGCAGTTGCACCCAAATGATTACAATTACAGACGAAAGTGCACCCACTTTTACTGTGCCAAGTGCTATTACAGTCGATTGTGGTATGGCGCAGGATACTTCTGTGACAGGTTCACCCACTGATGTAATGGACAATTGTGATTCCGCTCCGTCAGTTACTTGGATTGATAAAGATTCAATACAATTAACAACAGATTGCACAGGTGAAATTTCATTTACTCGATCATGGGTAGTTACTGATGCTTGCATGAATGCAAACACCATGGATCAAATGATAACGACAGTAGATACAGTTGCTCCGATAGCCATCTGCTTAGACACAATCACATTATATTTAGACTCTTTAGGATTTGCCTATTTTACAGCAGACACGCTTGATAATGGCAGTACCGATAATTGCAGTGACCTATCATTCACTACAAATCCAATGATGACGTTTGTAGACTGCAATCAGATAATAGATACTACGAATTTGAATTTGATCGTAAGCGATGGATGTGGTAATTCTAATTCATGTGCAGTCAGCATTTTAGTACGTGACACTTTGGATGTTACGCTTACAAGTCCTCCTAATGATACCGTTGTGAATATCGAAGACGTTCCTTTACCATTCGAAGATTACGAAGAATTCGAACAAGCGGATGGAGAAGTAGATGACAATTGCTTTGTGAATAATGTACTAAATCTTCTAAGTGCAGATACAACAGCTATATGCCAAATAAAAATAATTAGGACATACGAATATGTAGATGCAAGTGGAAATTCTGATACTACAACACATACAATTATCGTAACAGACGGAAATGACACAGAAGACACAGAATCTCCTGTAATAACTGATGTTAATACTCAATTTGTTGCACTAAAACATGTAGATTGTACATTTGACACCACTTTCACCCTTCCGAATGCGACTGACGATTTTATGTTGGACACTACATATTTCACTATTTCTGAATTTATAAATGATACTGCTGAAGTCACATTCTTCGCAGAAGATGTTTGCGGAAATGTGTCGGATACTATATTCAATCTAATTCTGCTTGATCCTACTTCACCAGATATCTTGATAGATGATATCACCATAATGTGTGATACAATGGGAGCAGCTCCAGTATACACAACCATACAAGAATTCCTTACTGGCCCTGGTGCTATGGTCTACGATTGTAGGCTCGATAGTGCTTCTTTCGCTCATGTGAGTGATGAGATGCAACCAGATGGTTCTATAAAAAGAACCTACTTAATTGATGATTTTGCTGGCAACACAGGTACTGAAATTCAAAATATAGCCATAATTGACGAAACAGATCCAGAATTTACTTTCTGTCCAGCTTCCTTCTCTATAGTAGCATTGGATCCAGACACCTGCGTAGTGTTTGTGGATATTCCGACACCAGAATACATGGATAACTGTAATGGGACATTGATTCTAACACATAACTATCCCTTTGGTATTGACACTGATAATGCCGATGGTGACTATCCTGTAGGAATGACAACAGTTTCCTACTATTTAGAAGATGAAAATGGATTAATGGACACTTGCACATTTACCATAACAGTCACTGATGGTGTAGATCCTGTCATAATGTGTCCTTCAGATACTATAGTCTTGTGTAATTTTTCCGCTTATTCTTTGGCTATAAATCTAGCCGAATTTGAGCAAATAGGTGGATCAGCAATGGATAATTGTGAGATCGAATCCATTGAAGCCTCAATCGATACAATATCAAATACTAACTATAATGTGACATACACTGTACAAGATACCGCGGGAAATACTAATACATGCACTCATAATGTCATGGTAATAGATACTATTGCTCCAATGTTTGATTGCGGAAATGCACAAAACTTCTTGGTTGACATACAAGTAAATGCTCCCTCGGATGCTTGCGAAATTCTTATTAATATTACTATTCCTATTGCATCAGATGATTGCGATTCTGATCTAGAAATTACAAATAGCCTTACAGGTAGCGATAATCCATCAGGTCTATTTACTGGAACGACAGAGATAACTTGGTATGTAGAAGATGACTTTGGAAATAGAGATTCTTGCACTTATAATATCATTGTCACAGACGCTACATCACCTGCTGTTACCAATCCTCCTGATAGCACAGTCATGTGTGTTGAAATGGCCGAGATGGTGGATTCATTTTTTACAATAGCGGATGTAATTTCAGCTGGAGGCTCAATTTCTGATAATTGTGGCGTAGAGTTCTTCAATATAATATCAGAAGTTGAAGTTGGTGAAGATACTATCATTCGGACATATGCAGTCATTGATTCTAGTAATAATTCTTCCACAATTACACAAACGATTATTATTGATGACACTACTCCTCCAACCTTCGATGCACCAGTAGATGTAACAATAGACTGCGGCATAGCTTTAGATAGCTTAGAAATACTTGGAACAGTTGATTCCTCACTCTTCATGGACAATTGTGGTGAGATAGACACATTGATTTATACTGATTCTACATTCTCAACTGGAGGGTGCCTAGCCAATGATAGTATCCGAAGGATATGGATATTGTCTGATGATAGTGGAAATGAAAGTAGAGATACGCAATACATTATTAGAATAGATAGTACAGGTCCTGTATTTGACATGGCATTATCTCCATTAGCTGATATTTCATGTAGCGATAACCTGCCAGCTACTCAAGTACTAACAGCAACTGATGATTGCAGTGGAGCAATAGTTACAATTGATACAATACCACCAACAAATCCACCTAACTTCTGTATGTATTATGAAATCAAATATAGATATACAGCTACAGATAATTGTGGTAACACTACTCAGGATTCTGTGAGTTTCATGAGATTGGCAGATGTAACAGCACCGGTATTGATGAATAATGATAGTATGAATCAAATATTAAATACCGCATTAGATACTTGTGGAGTATTGGTAGCAAATGTCCCTACTCCGATATTTGAAGATGATTGCTCTGATACTATCATCTTGACAAGTGACTATGGTTTTGAGTTATACCCACTTGGCACAACAAATGTAATTTGGACCGCTCAAAACGACTGTGGTCTATCAAGCTCGGTTACACAGACTATAACAATAGAGGATAATGTACCCCCAGTAATCGTTTGTCAAGATTTAAATGTTTCACTTGGTGGAGATGGGTTTGCTATCGTACAAGCAGATACATTAGCTAAATCTATCACTGACAACTGTGATCACTATTTCGGTAATTCAACCAAAGTACGAAGAATTGATGGGCCTACTGAGTGTACTAATGATGGTACTTTTGGTAATTCAGTTACTTTCTGTTGTGATGATATTGGTAAAACAATAGTAGTAGAAGTCCAAGTGACAGATGACAGCGGAAATGCAAATACATGCACATCAGAAATTACTGTAAGCAACGCTCAAGGAGTCAATCTGATCCATGGTCTTCCAAATATTAACATCAGTTGTGAATTCCTATTTGATCCAGAAGATCTATCAATTTTTGGTTCATATGTTACCGCTATTGATGATCAAGAAGATATTAGGATCGAAGATCATTTCTATCAGTTCGATAGTATTGCAGGACAAGATGGGCTATATATCAATACATGTGGCTTGACAACACTTACAGAAACTAATGAAGAATTATCGGGTTCTTGTGGTAGAGATACGATCATCAGGTACTTCAAATTTAAGAATGGAGATGACTCACTTACTGTAAGTCAATTCATTTACAGACATGATGTAAATCCATTTCTGGGTACAGATATAGAATGGCCTGCACACTTTACTTGGAATCAATGTGCTAATCCAGCGCCCGATACTTCAATTTCAGGGGCTCCGATATTTATGAATAATGATTACTGTTCACAAGTAGCCGTATCATTTAAAGATCAATTATTCAACTACCCTTTAACAAGTTGCCCAGTCATAAAACGTAAATGGAAAGTAATCGATTGGTGTCAATACGATGATACAAATGGCCCTGATAATAATCCTGGATTATGGACTTACAATCAATTTATCAATGTAGAAAATGACGTTCCTCCTACGATCACATCAGTTTGTAATGACACTTTAATTTGTGCTATTGGTAATTCGTGTGAAGCAACCGTCAATCTAAGTATTACGGCAGAAGATGACTGTATGGCTGATGCTCAGAATCTGTATTATGAATATAGAATCGACATAGGAAATGATAATAATACAGCAAATGACATTACGGGTTCTACATCTTCATTCTCACTACAAGTAGAGGCGGGTATACATAAAGTAAGATGGGTAGTCCGAGACAGATGTGGTAATGTAAATCAAGATTGTGAATACTTAATCACAGTGAAAGAATGTAAAGACCCTACTCCAGTGTGCCATGATGGATTGGCTATAGACTTAGCTGGCCAGCAATCAGTTGAACTTTGGGCTAGTGATATAAATCAAAGTAGCTCTGATAATTGCACACCAAATTCTCAACTTAGCATCTCTTTCTCTTCAGACCCTACTGATAATTTGATCACATTCACTTGTGCAAATATTGGCGAAAATGAAGTAGATATGTGGGTAACTGATCTTGCAGGTAATCAATCATTCTGTACTGCAACTATCACTGTACAAGACAATCTAGGTGGCTGTTCAACTCAATCGCCCAATATCCAAGGAAAAATAGCAACTGAAAATAATGTTGCGATCCCTGAAGCAATGGTTAGTATTTTAGGTGCTGAGATGGACAGTGAAGTAATGACTGAGAACGATGGTATTTATATCTTCGGAGACTTGGATATGCAAAATGACTATCAAATCCAAGTAGATAGAGACAAGAACTACCTCGATGGTGTGACTACGCTCGATTTAGTAATGATACAAAGACACATCTTAGGATTATCAGAATTAGATTCACCGTATAAGTTGATCGCCGCTGATATTAACGATAGCGAATCATTAACTGCAGCTGACTTACTAGCATTGAGAAAACTCATATTGGGTATAAATCTTAGTCTTGATCAAAATACATCATGGAGATTTGTTTCTAAAAATGAATCAATGAATGATATGATTGATCCTTGGCCATTCACTGAAGAACTAATTCTTCACTCAGAGCTTAATCAGGCTATAGATGCAGATTTTGTAGGTGTGAAAATTGGTGATGTTAACAACAGTGCTGAAGGATTATTAGGTGCTGAAATTATAGAAAAGAGAAGCTCTAACACTTTAGGAATTATCACTCATGACAGAAAAATCAGAAGGGATGATCAAGTGTATATCGATCTCATAAGTAGCTCAACTGTTGACATTGAAGCTATGCAAATGACCATCACGTGGGATGCAGATGCTATGACATTCATTGATCTAGTACCTATTGCTATTGATCTCGAAGATTATCACAGCTCTTTAATCAATCCTGGTCAGTTGACTATTGCATGGCATAATATTGATGGCAAAAAAGTAAGTGAAGGAGTGCCATTCTTCCAATTAGTGATGGAAGGTAATTCAACAGCTCGATTGTCAAACATTCTTGAGATCAACTCAGACATTACTCCAGCAATTTCTTACAACACTTCTGATGAATCGATGGACATTGATCTTAGGTTCGAAAATGCTGAAACCATAGGAGTCTTATTTGGACAAAATAAACCAAATCCATTCCTATCAGAAACTACAGTAGAATTTAACCTTCCAGAAGCCATGGAAGTTACTTTCAAAGTATTTAATGGTAGTGGAAAGCTGATTTATAAGACAATAAACGATTATAGCGAAGGGTCTAATACACTTAAGCTAGGGGATCAACTCAGAGAATATCGTGGAATCCTATTCCTCAAAATGGAAGCTGCAGAATTCAGCGAAGTAAAACGTATGATTAGAATCGAATAAATCCAACTAACATCGTGACTAGTAACCACGAATGGTATTTACAATAGTTCTATCCCAAAATAGACTTTGCCCCTATGATGAAAGTTGTAGGGGTATTTTTATTGTTCTTAGAATGATCGAGAGTAGACTGCTGGACTATTGGAGATTCGAATATGTGCGTTTACTTACAGTAAGCCACACTTGTACCGCTGGGCTTTTAGACTATTGGAGGTTCGAGTATGTGCGTTTACTTACAGTAAGCCACACTTGTACCGCTGTGCTTTTAGACTATTGGAGGTTCGAGTATGTGCGTTTACTTACAGTAAGCCACACT
>CAXBGT010000205.1:0-9732 GCA_963975265.1 uncultured Saprospirales bacterium | reverse complement strand
CAACCTTTTCAATGCTCATTTGAAAACAGAGATTTATCAGTCATCGGTAAAATGATAAAAATGTGAGACAGAAAAAAAATATTAATAGATATATTTCGGATTACAAATTGTTTGAAAGTAGATTGCAAAAGTTACCGAAGGTTTTGTTCAACAAGCTGTGAAGAATGAAGAACTCCTTCGTCGTTCCTCATCTTACAGCTATGACGTTACTGATAATAAAAACAAGTACAAATGAACCATATGAAAAAAAATAACTATTTGCCTATGATGCTTAATCTAATGCTTATAATATTTTGCTTTTATAATTGCAATACAGGTCTCAATATTCAAAATTTGGAAAATATAGATTCAGAAAATCTATCTCTTATGGGAGAGTGGACTGTTGATGCTGTAAAAACTCAGGAAGTAAATGATAGGATTGAACATTCGAAGATTGTATTTGAGAAGGATGAAAATATTTCAAAAGTAATGCTATTAGGTTTAGAAGGATTAGATAAAAACGTTCAATTAAATTTAGGAATTAGTGATATGAAAACCTTATCTTTCTTAGAGAGTGGATATATGGTTGAGTTCCCAACAATATGTGCTCGAAATTCAGATAAAGTAGCTCCAAAGATTCCATATTGTGTAATTGCTAATTTAATCGATGAAACGCTAATTTTATTTTCTGTCCCAGAAGGCCCAAAATTCATGAGTGTTCCTCTCATTGTAGAGGGCGATTTTCTCTATCTCAAGCTGAATCCGAAAGAAAAATTATTTCTGAAGAAGAAAATCACAAAAACAATAATTTTGCCAAAAGAGTATAAAAACGATTTGGAAATTCAGAGTTTAAAAGGTAAAGTGAAATCTATCACAAGTTTTACTTATGATGGATCTAAATTTGAGCCAAATCCATATGGAAATATTCAGAATATCCGTAAAGTAAACTTTGATGAATTTGGTAACTACCAATTATCTAAATGGAATAGTTTTGGATATAGGAGACAAGAAATAACAACAAGCTATTCGGGGACTTTTCATGATAGAACAATTTCACAAATGAGTAAAGGAGGTGCATCAGCATACACAATGACACGCCTTGTTAAGGGCACTAAAATTACAACTTACTCCTCAAGAGATACAACTGTACAAATTATCAATGATCTGGGTGTGCAAGAAATTAAGACTAGTCAGTATCAAAAAAATCAAGAATTAGATTTTAATGGAAATGTTGTCAACATAAAATATAATTCAGAAGATGGTGGTTTTTCTACTACTCAAAAAGACTATAGCAAATATGACAAACATAATAACTGGTTAAAGGAAATCTCATATGATATAACTCATTGTGAACCAAAAAGAAATAGAGTTACGATTAGGAAGGTTGAATATTATTAATTTAAAAAGGCAATCAAAGTAAAAAATCAATAACACTACATGACCATGCCAGAGCCGCCTATCGGCAGACTCCGTCAGTTATGCTAACCGTAAACGATAACTAAAATGATAAAAAGAAATACAATTGTGATAAAAATAATTAAAACAGTAAGTTTTGTCTTACTATGTCTACAAGTTAATTCTCAAGCATTGACTACAGAATTGGAACGTGTTAATTCTAATATTACTTGGCCCTGGAATTGGGATGTAGTGTCCCATGAGGACAAGTTAATAACTGTAAATGAAAATGGAACTTTAAATATTAAAATAGATGACAATTGGGAAAATATAGAAGTTAATCCCACTGTGTCGAATTTTGAAACGAGAGGTCTTGCTGTTGATAATAATGGAACAGTATGGTTTACATCTACCGAACATGGACTTTGGTCATATGATATTAACGGTGAGTTAGCAAATTTCACTTCAGAAAATTCTTTCTTACCCGTAAATAATTTAAGGCATATTGCAATCCACAACAACGTGTTTTGGATTTCTACGGATGGAATGGGATTAATAAAACACAATATCCAGACAAATGAAACTACACATTTTACTAAGGCTGAATACTCAGATTTGAAAACAGATTTCAATTTAGACCCTTACATTGATTTAGCTGGAAATGTTTGGTTTAGTAATAGAGAATTTTTAAGCAAAATATCTCCGAGTTCAGATTGGACAAATGAGGATATGAGATTTCATATTTCAGGTGGTAATGTTAATGATATTGAAATCGTTTCAGAATCGGAAATATGGATAGCAATGAATGGAGGGCTTGTCTTGTATGATGGAAGTGATTATAATGTAATTATTGAAAGTCAATTTGATAACTATCAACAGGTTTTAAAAGACTCTAAAGGAGATATTTGGTTGTCAAGATCCTCTTCTTTAAACGGCAACGGAATAACTATACTTCATAATGAGCAAGAGCATTTTTTCAGTGTTGATGATAACTCTGATATACCGAATCAAGTATTTGAATTTGTAGAACATCAAGATACAATTATAGCGGTCGGCACAATCGGTAATTCAATCTCCAAAATGGTTTTTGATTTTCCATCTTCTGTGTCAAATTATCTAAAAGTGACTTTTAGCGTATTTCCTAATCCGGCATATACTGATTTATATATAGACTTTCAAGGTGACCATAACGCATCAAATTCTATTTTTACAGATTTGGAAGGGAAAACAATTGAAGTACGATATTTGACACCAAAGAAAATTGATATCTCACAATTAAACTCAGGAGTATATATATTAACCCTTAAAACTGACAGTGGATTGATCTCGAAGAAAGTAACTATTGCTAACAATTAGATAAGATGGTTCCTTTACCTACATGATGGAAAAAACGAATCGTTCTAGATTATTATGACAACAAAACGAATAAAAGGAATACTCAGAATAGTATTTATAGTAGCAAGTATATCCTCCTTGTATTTCGTGCCATGGATTTTGGTAAAGGCCTGGATTTTACCACTATCAGAGACCGTTCAAGAGCAATTGGAGGAAGGCATTGGTCATGGATTTGATGGAATGATAGTTTACGTGGATCAAGGCGGGAAGCTACCGGAGTATTATGCCGCTGGTTGGCATGACCGAAAAAATAAAGTACCTGCCTACCCGAAAGCCTTATTCAAGATTGCCAGCGTTAGCAAGCTATATGTCGCTGTTGCTGTCGCTAAAATGGTAAATGACAAACAGTTGTCTTTGGATAAAACGCTGGCTGATTACTTGCCAGAATTTGTTGAAAGAATAGCAAATGCTGATAAAATCACCTTGAGAATGATGGTGCAGCATAGAAGTGGCATTCCCAATTTTACCGACACCCCTAGCTATTGGATAGACCCACCGAAAGCCAATAAAGAAAATCTTGAGTTGGTGCTGGATAAGCCTGCTGAGTTTGAACCTGATGGAAAATATAGTTATTCAAATACGAACTACTTGTTGATAGGCGAAATCCTTGATAAAACAATGGGATATAGCCATCACCAATATATCAAGACTGAAATTTTGATGCCACTTGAGCTGAACAATACATACAGTTTGCTAAGCGAAGTGGATTTAGACGAACTTATGAGTGGATATTATGTAGGTTATGATAATGATATGAAGTTTAATGATTTCATCAGCCCTGCCGGTTCTATGATAGCCTCAGCAGAAGATGTCGGCATATTCTTGAGAGCATTAAACGATGGTTCAGTGTTTAAAGAAGGAGAAAAGGAAATCTATTCCTCCATTTATGTATTTGAACATACAGGTCTGATTCCTGGCTATCAGAGTATTGCCAAATACCACAAAGACATTGATACAGTTGTTATTCAATTTAATAATACAACTAACTTTGATGGATATGACTGGAGTTTAGCGGAAATCATATATAATCGTATTGTGAAAATAGTAAGATATAAGAAAAGCTTATAAATAATGTTTGCTTGACAAGTGTAGTTAAACAAAAACGATAAGTTATGTTAAAACCGATAAAAAATAACAGGGAACACGATAATTATCTTTCTAGAGCATACGCACTGATGCAACAAGAGATCGAACCAAATTCAAAAGAATCTGATGAACTTGAGGTAATCAGTATATTGATAGAAGTATATGAAAAAGCAAATTTTCCGATAGAGGCTCCGAATCCAATAGAAGCCATTTTGTTTAGATTGGAACAACTAGGAATGAATAGAAGTGAATTAAGCAAACTTCTTGGTTCCAGAAGTAGGGCGAGTGAAATATTAAAAGGTAAAAGAAAACTAAGCATCGGAATGATTCGAAAACTCAATGAGAAATTAGGAATTTCAGCTCAAACATTAATCCAAGACTATGAATTGGTAAACGGGTGAAAACAAGCGATGACGAGATCAGCTGGGCTATCGCTACAGCTGCTCCATATCGCAGAACTGTCAGCATTAATCAAATCCAAAATGAAAGAACTACTATCAAAATATAAAAATTTAGTATTTGCTGCTGAACTTTTTGATATCAGCTGGATGGAATCAGTCGGATTGGATGGCAATAGAGAATCTTTAGAAAGACTTCTAAAAGAAGGCATAATTACCAGGTCTGAATTAGTAATAGAATTTAATAAAGCTTATGAATCAAAAACTTTTGATTGGAAATTTTTAGCTAAAGAATTAAACCTAATCTACGAAAGTGAATCAATGCTATATGATGCACAGAAGATTAAAGAACTTGTTGGATTTTACCTTTTTCCATACCTGTATTCTGGTTTTGAGAAACGCGAACTGTAAACTAATCACATAACCACTACAATGAATTCTATAGAAATCAAGACAACTGTTGCCTTCATCCAGTATCAGTAAGAAAGGCCGCTTAGTAAAAGAGATTGAAGAAACAGCTTCAAATACACCATGATCCATATAGTTAAATAGATGATAGTAGGACATCAAGACGTCATTGCTAGAGTTGATATGCTCTTTTGGTATTAAGAAGCCAAGTACAGACCACAACAGATCTACTTTCCCATTTGAGTTACCACATCAGTAAATACCAAGTTGGATCTACCTCACGATTATCTCACTACTTGTATCTTTTTAGTGGTAATAATTCCATTATTGTCAAGTAACCTAAGTACGTAATTTCCAGACGTCATGCTTTCTGGCATCGATATAACTGATCCATCAAAATCAACTTTTTTGTCTTGAAACATCAAATTACCATTTTGACTATAAATGGCTATTAAACCACTATCTAGACCATTGTATTTTAAGTTTAATTTATTATTACAGGGATTAGGATAAACAGATAGTTCAATCCGATTTTGCTCTTCTCTTGTGGTAGCGGCATTATACTTGATAATGGGATTGGGATTAATGACAACTAATCCTAAATTTTTAGTAAGACCTGAGCTAGCAATGGTTACTTCTAGAAATACAAGATCATCTCCGGATCCAGTTCCGTTGGGGGTAAATGAGTTTGGGTAATAACTACCAGCAATCAGAGGATTAGATTCATCAATAATCCAATCGCCAAAACTTATGTTAGAATCGGAGAGTAAATTTAGAATATCATTATAAGGGACTCCATTCTGTAATGGTCCTTTTATGGGTTGCACAATGAGTTGTTGATTATCCGTGGTGCTAGGATTTAATTTGCCATATCTATCATTGAATGCCCCAGAGTTTGTTAGTACAAAATCATGTTTGGATGTCGAGGTTGAAATAAATATTCCTTTGTTCGTAAGGTTACCACCTGCTATTTTATTGTCGGAGTGAACATAGCCTGATGTAGTATTTAGAAAAGTGGCTACATTAAGAATAGATTGTTCTGCACTATTTCTGAGATACAATTCATTATGGTTTTCAAATTCAGGAACGTTACCATAATAATCAAAGGTATTATTTATACCACTATCGGCATCCGTATCAATTGTTAACCGACCATGGTTTTCAAAAAGACCTGAATTATAAAGTCCTTCAAAAGAGCTAAATGGATCGCTATCTTGTAAAATATTTATAAGGCCATGATTTTCAAAGTCATCACTGTTATGGATAGAATGATCCCAAACATTGATGGTGCCTGTAAGAAAATTCGTGGTCTTACCTTCATTTACAAAAGAAGCCCCATCGGTATTGTTGACCTCTATCTTTCCTTTATTATCAAGTACTTGAGAATTGTATACACCGTAGGTGCCAGCATCAACCCTGATATACCCAACCTGACCATTTAGGAATGTGCCATAATTTGTAACTCCAATGGTATATGCAACAGGTGTTTGGTCTGTGATAATAATGTGACCGTTGTTTATGAAATTTCCAGTGTCGGTATTAAGGATTGATTTTCGACCAACGTTTATCATGTTTATTTCACTGCCACTAAACGTCCTAAATAAATTGAAATTTTCAATTCCCTTTACGCCCCAGTCGGAAGTGCTAGTGAGATTGGACATATTTATTTCACCAAAATGAAAAAACATACCGTGATTTTCTATGATGGTTAGGTCCATTTGATTTCCCATATTTATAATCCCGTTTGAATTTGTTCTACAAGTCCCTGTATTAGTAATAGTTAGCGTTTTGGCAAATGCATTTAGTCCATTAGGAATCACGACAAATCCATCAGTAATGATTACATCATCTAGAGATGTAGGGACTGTACCGGTGCTCCACCTGTTTGCCTGTCCCCAGAATCCAGATCCACCGTTCCATGTTACAGTGACAGCATATGAGTTGTGAAATGCAATAATTAACAGCAAGCGCAATAATGTGATACGTGTATTCATTTTGTAAGTTTTTTGATGTTATCAATTGGACATGAAATTACGAGCAATAAACTACCTTGATATCACCCTAAAAGGTGATATCTAACATGATCTATCGAAAGTGCATTTTAACAACTTTGAATCACAAAACAGAACATGGATTACAGTAAGAGCTAGAGAGCTGGCATGGTAAAATTAGGGCTAGATTTTTGTGTGCAGCGGATACACAAATGTATAGCCGTAAAATGTTTCTCCAAATGAAAAAAAGATATTATACTTTCCTGTACTAATGTTCGCAGATGTTAGGATGCTAACTTAAAACAAGACACACGACACCTATCAAGCAAACCTCCACCGTCGAGAGAAGGTAGGTATCATGATAATTAAGACCGAAGATTTTTTTATAATGTCTCTTTTCTACAATATACACAATCAAAAAACTATTTTTGGCTTCTCAAATAAAAGCTAAAAACACATTATTAATCATACCTAAGATGACGCAAATTCCCCCAGCAAGTATTGATGAATTTAAGAATGGCATAACTCATCCTTTACTGTACCTCTGGGACGCTTGGTCTTACAGAGAAGGTAATGCTTTACACCTCTATTGTCTGGCAGTTTCGAGAGTAAAGTCAGATGGCACACCATTACTTCCACATGAGCGCAATAATTTCCCTTTCCACATAAGGCATTTTATTTCTGCTGATAATGGGACAAACTGGAAGGATGAAGGGTGTTTTTTAGAGCCTAGTGAATTGTTAACTATGGCTGATTTTTATACTATTTGGAGTGGTTCTGTAGAAATGCTACCCGACAATAAAAAGCTAGTTGCTTTTACGGGACTTGAGAAGGTGGATTCTAAGCATACGTTTATACAGAATATTGCATTAGGTGTTTCTAAAGATGGTTATAGTGTAGATGAAATTCAAGATGTTACTTTGTCGTCGCCTCTTAGAGATTGGGAAGAAATTAATAAGTTAGGTTATTACATTGATGCACCAGAAAAGCTAGGATGTAATGATGGAGAGAACGATGGACCTATTTTAGCATGGCGAGATCCTTTTATTTTTATTGATAAAAGTGGGGGAATCAACCTGTTTTGGGGAGGTAAGGTTACTTCTCATAAAGGTGCTTTGGTTAGGGCAACGTTAGAAAAAAATGGTGATCAGTATAAAATCGCTAAATTGTATCCTCCTGTGACAGTGCCTGATGGGGATGAATTTACACAGCTGGAACTTCCAAAAATTGTGCATGACAAAGAAAGAGATTTGTATTATCTCATGATCTCTACTTGTAAACGATTGTATGAGGGGCAACCTGATTCAGAAGTAGATAAATGCGTAAGAATGTATAAAGCTAATACGATAGATGGACCTTGGGAATCCTTGGGTAATAAAATATTAGGTGCAGAAAACTTGTTTGGCCCCACCATTCTTGAAGCAGACTTTGAGAATAATCGTTTGCGCTGTATTGCTCCTTATACTGATGCTGCAGAGGACAGCTTAAGTCTGACGTTTTCTCCCTTATTTTATGTGCACCTTGATACCATGAGGGTTGAATTTTTTTAATAATTTAAAGAAGCCTTGAAGCATCTATTTAGTTTGTATGCAGCATATGTCTAGGTGAAACGAAGCCTACGAAATAGGAAAACTTTTAAGGTGTAAGATCTGAATTGGCTAGAGTTGTTACTAGGATGTTATTGAACCGCTCAAAACGACTATTTGCAATAAAACACTGATTAATGCCCCCTATCCATCTTTGTAACTTTTACTATCTTGAGATTTATGAGTAAAATTGAAATTCGAACTGTAGATGTGGTTCAATATCTGCAGCCGCTACGAGAAGGAGGATCACTCCCGGCTATTGTCAAGGCGAATGATGATCTCCTTTATGTACTTAAGTTTAGGGGTGCCGGGCAAGGTCCTAAAGCGTTAATTGCAGAACTGATAGGAGGTCTTCTTGCACAAGAAATCGGTTTGAAAGTTCCAGAGCTCGTATTGATGAATCTTGATGATTCCTTTGGGAAAACCGAGCCTGATGAAGAAATTCAGGATATATTAAAGTTTAGTGTAGGGGTAAACTTGGGATTGCATTTTCTATCTGGATCAATCACCTACGATCCTTTAGTTTCGATAGCTGATTCGCTAACAGCCTCTAAAGTGGTTTTGCTGGATAGTATAATTTCTAATATTGACCGGACTGCGAAAAACACAAATCTTCTCAATTGGAATAAAGAATTGTGGCTTATTGATCATGGAGCAAGTTTATATTTTCATCACAATTGGAAGACTTGGGAAACTCATCTCGTGCGTACTTTTCCTAATATCAAAGATCACGTTTTACTAGAAAGAGCAACCCATCTTACAGAAGCGGCAGAAGAAATTCAATCATTAATTGATAGTGACAAAATTACCAAAATAGTGTCCTTAATACCAGCAGATTGGTTGGTAGACGAATCAAGTTCTTTAACCACTTCAGAAATGAGAACTGCTTACGTTGAATTCTTACTTAGCAGATTAAACAAAATTGATTTACTCATTAAAGAAGCTTCAGATGCAAAATAGAGTGACATATGAGTATGCAGTAATCCGATTAGTTCCGAAAGTAGAGCGTGAAGAATTCATGAACATTGGTGTAATCCTATTTTCGAAAAGGAAAAAGTATCTTGGAATTAAGTACAAAATTGATAAAAGCAGAATAAATGCTTTCTGTGATGATATCGATACGGACATGATACACAAGTATTTAGAAGCCTGGGAGTTAATATGTGAAGGGAATCCCAAAGGGGGATTTATAGGTACTCTGGAATTATCCCTTCGGTTTCGATGGTTGGTGGCGGCAAGAAGTACCATTATTCAGAGTTCTAAAACACATTCTGGGGTTTGCCATGATCCTGAAGAAGTCCTTGAAGATATTTTTAATCGCTATGTTCTTTAGTATTACAAAAGTAGGGATATTCGCAATTAGCGAAAACCCTTATAGATTAAAAGTTTCCATCACTTTACTTCTGAATTTTTACTCGTTTTTTGAATATTTTCTCGTGAAAACAGTGCAATGAGATTTGAACTTTCTTTGCCGCTCGCCGCTGCCGGCGTTCA
>CAXBGT010000204.1:0-9923 GCA_963975265.1 uncultured Saprospirales bacterium | reverse complement strand
ATATCTGCCCGAAAACAATCCTCTTTACTTGGACATGTATGTAAGAGAATACCTCCAATTTGTAGCGGGGATCCATAAAATAGATAAAAAAGCCAATCGTGTCAAAGAGTTGATCGAAATGACAGGTCTTGGAAAAGAACAGCACAAATTAATTGGTACACTTTCAAAAGGCTATAGACAAAGAGTAGGACTTGCTCAAGCAATGATTCATAACCCGGACGTACTTATCTTAGATGAACCCACATCTGGCCTTGACATGAATCAATTGGTGGATATAAGAAATTTAATCACAGAATTAGGCAAGGAAAAAACAGTAATTCTCAGTACTCATATTATGCAAGAAGTGCAAGCTATGTGTGATCGAGTTATTATAATAAACAATGGTTCTTTAGTCGCAGATGACCCTATCGACAAACTATCAGAAAGAATATCAGGTGAACAGTTGATAACTATTAATTTATTGGACAATAACGTGTCCCTCAATAAACTAAAAAGTATCTCTGGAGTCACTGAAGTAAAAGCAACTAAAGATGGAATCATAATTACTTCAGATACCAAACATGACATCCGTAAAGATGTATTCGAACAAGCTGTAGCTTCTGGTTGGGTAATTATTGAAATGAAGAAAGATGAAATAAGTGTCGAGGATGTATTCCAAAAACTGACAAAAGAAACTACAAATGCTTAGTATATATTGGAAAGAAATAAACTCATTTTTTAGCTCGCTAATAGCCTACATGGTGATTGCTGTTTTCCTGGTAATGACTGGATTATTTATGTGGGTATTTACTGAGACTAACATCTTAGACTACAACTACGCTACGTTAGAACAACTCTTCAGCATAGCACCTTTGGTATTTCTTTTTTTAATACCCGCTGTAACAATGAGCACATTTGCTGAAGAAAACCAAAATGGCACAATAGAGTTTTTATCTACCAAACCCATTACTGATTTTCAAATAGTTATGGGGAAATATTTAGCAAATTTCACATTGGTATTATTTGCTTTGCTTCCTACATTGATCTATTATTATAGTGTGCATACATTAGGCTCCCCTCCTGGAAATCTTGACTCTGGAGGAATATTAGGATCTTATATAGGACTTACATTTTTAGCCGCTGTATTTGTTGCAATAGGTATGTGGTCATCAAGTATTACTAATAATCAAATAGTAGCATTTATTGTAGGTGCATTTTTATGTTTTTTCTTCCATTGGGCATTTTCATTTTTGGCGAAATTACCCGTTTTTACCGGGTCACTTGACTCTTTCATCAACAAGATTGGAATCAACTACCATTATAGTTCTATCAGTAGAGGTGTTCTAGATAGTCGAGATATTGTGTATTTTCTTTCTATGATTACTGCTTTCATATTAGCAACCTTGACATCTCTAGGTTGGAGAAAAACTTAGATAATTTTAGTTGCTGTTAAAAGGCTTATTTTCGCTGCTAAAATTAATATCACATGCTAAATTATATAATCTTTAAATCAATCTAATTCTCAATTAGATATTCTTCTTTCATAATTGATTATTAGTATCTTTGCAACATATAATTTCACTCTAGACGCATATCTCATGAATTATCAGAATAATATTTTGGAAACCATAGGAAACACGCCATTAGTTAAGCTAAACAAGGTAGCCCTCGGTATTCCAGCATTGGTTTTAGCAAAAGTAGAAACATTCAATCCCGGTCACTCGATCAAAGATAGAATGGCTCTTAAGATGGTAGAAGATGCGGAAAAGGCTGGTAGAATAACTGCAGGGGGTACAATTATAGAATGTACTTCCGGAAACACGGGAATGGGTGTTGCTCTTGCCGCTTGTGTCAAAGGATACAAATGTATCTTTACAACGAGTGATAAACAATCGAAAGAAAAGATTGACATTCTTAAAGCTGTTGGTGCAGAAGTGATCGTATGTCCTACAAATGTAGTTCCTACAGATCCTAGATCTTATTACAGTGTTGCTGAAAAATTGAGTAATGAGATCCCTAACTCTGTCTGGCTTAATCAATATGATAATCCATCTAATGCTATAGCACATTATGAGTCAACTGGTCCAGAAATTTGGGAACAGACAGATGGAAAAATAACTCACTTAATCGTCGGTGTAGGAACCGGAGGAACTATCTCAGGAACTGCTAAATATCTAAAAGAACAAAACCCTAATGTTAAAATCTGGGGAGTTGATACTTATGGCTCTGTATTCAAAAAATTTCATGAGACAGGCGAATTTGACGAAAAAGAAATCTACCCATACATTACAGAAGGCATTGGTGAAGATATACTTCCAAAAAATGTAGACTTCGACGTAATAGATCATTTCGAAAAGGTTAGTGATAAAGATGGAGCTGTGATGGCAAGAAGACTTGCCAGAGAGGAAGGACTACTTTTAGGTTACAGTTGTGGCTCAGCAATGGCGGGATTACACCAGTTGAAAGATAAATTGACCAAAGATGACGTAGTAGTTATCATTTTTCATGATCATGGTAGTAGATATATAGGAAAAGTATATAATGACGATTGGATGAGAGAAAGAGGATTTTTGGATACAGAGTTAAAGGTTAAAGATCTTGTTGCAGCTAAGCAAGATAAAAACTTCTTCTCTGTCAATGGAAATCAAAGTGTGAAAGAAGTGCTTACTATGATGAAGCAAAATGACATCTCTCAACTACCTGTGATGAAAGATGAAATTATCATAGGAAGCATTTCTGAAAGTACACTATTAGAATTTGTGTTGAATAATCCATTACAAAACTCTGATAAGGACGTGTCAGAAATAATGGAAGAGGCTTTTCCAACTGTAAGAATGGACATGAATGCAAAAGAAATCAATAGGTACATGTCTAAGAAAACAACTGCTGTCATAACAAAAGACCAAACTGGCACCTTACATATTCTTACTCAGTACGATATTTTACAGGCGTTGTAAATTCTTTCAAGAATAATAGATGGCTACATTAGCAAATAGTATATTTTCGAAAAAGTGCCCAAGATGTAGGGAAAGTAAACTTTTCATAGAGCCCATGATGTTGAACAAACCACTGGACATGAACGAGAGATGTCCTGTCTGTGGTCAAAACTTCCTTCCTGAACCAGGTTTCTATTATGGTGCAATGTTTATTTCTTATCTGATTTCTTCTTTCTTTTTTCTATTTGTTGCTGGCATTACTATTATTTATTTTGATTTTTCCGTGGAAGGTGCTTTTGCACTCATCATCTTCTTAGGATTATTCCTTTATCTTTGGCTCATGCGCATCAGTCGCTCTATCTGGATACATATAATGATCAAATACGACAGTACCGCTAAGGACAATTATAAGGAGCGCAATTTCAGCTAACAAGATCACTTTCTGTTTCAGGGATTATATTCCCTTTATACGGTTTTGCTTTACTCAAATACGTTTAAAGGGAGCCCCTTGCTATTACACATCAGATAAAACAGTCTTTTCATCGAACATTGTTTGGGCTAGCATAATTGAAATGATATATTGCTATAGTAAAAATCAACTTACTACAACTCTATGCCAGTACTGCAGATCAACAACCTTACCAAGCGTTATGGAAAACTAACCGCCTTGGACAATCTTAACTTAACTATAGAAGCCGGTAATATATATGGACTACTTGGGCCAAATGGAAGCGGTAAGACAACAACATTGGGTATAATCTTAGGAATCCTAGCAAAATCGTCCGGTACTTTTGAGTGGTTTGATGGGCAATATGGCGATAAGTATAGAATGAGGATAGGGGCGATATTAGAAACTCCAAATTTCTACCCATACCTTAATGCCCATAAAAACTTGGAGATTGTACAAGATATAAAACGAAGTTCTGGGGATGATATTGAAGCGCTCCTTACCACTGTTAATCTTGCACATAGAAAGGATTCTAAATTCAGAACATATTCTTTAGGAATGAAACAACGGCTAGCTATCGCAGCTACTTTAATTGGTTCTCCTGATGTTGTCATATTTGATGAACCTACTAATGGATTAGATCCTGAAGGGATAGCTGAGGTTAGAAACATACTTCGTAGAGTGGCAGATAGTGGCAAAACAGTTATAATGGCAAGTCACTTATTAGATGAAGTAGAAAAAATCTGCACTCATGTAGCCATTATTAAAGATGGCCATCTTAGAGCTACTGGAGAAGTCGGTAAAATATTTACAGAAGACACCACACTCATCATCTCATCCAACAATCTAGAAGGTCTCAAGGACATACTAGCATCTCGTTCCTATATAAAGGACCTGAAGCAACTAGATAATAACATCGTAGAATGTCAAATGAATGATGAGATTACTGCAGAGGAAATATGCCGATTGGCTTTTGATAACAATATAATGCTTACACGATTAGAGACGAGAAAACGTAGATTAGAAGACGATTTCTTAGAACTAACCAAAGGCAATATTACCCAAAATTAAAACACGATCGATATGTTACAACTATTCAAAACAGAAATAAAGAAGTTCAAAGATAACTCCACGATAATACTTCTTGGTGTCTTTTTCATCACATTGATGCCGTTTGTCATTCTTACACTTAAAGGGATATTTAAAGATGCGACTGGGCCAATAAAGGCGATATCAGAAATTTATGATCTCCCTATGATTTGGGAATACCAAGGTTATGCTGCTTCATGGTTAGTCTTCTTCTTTCTCGGGTTTATGGTACTACAGATGTTTACTAATGAAGTTTCACAGCGTACAATGAGACAAAATATCATCTTTGGCTATACAAAAAAAGAATTTTTCAGTGCCAAAGTTTCAGTAATTATTTGCCTGACCATTTGCGCTACCACTCTATATGCTCTTTCATCAGTAATTATTGGAATATTTCATACTCCAGGATTCGATTTTGAATTACTAATGGATAATAATTGGGCAATTCTGAGATTCTTTCTTAATACTCTAGGTACCCTTTCTTTCGCACTTTTGGTTGCAATTATTTTCAGAAGAGGAGGGCTATCTATGTTTATTTATTTTGCTTATCCTTTAATATTAGAACCGATCATGAGAGGCCTCACAATATGGGCATTAATAAAGGGCGGAAAACCACATTGGACTATAATGAATTATTTTCCAATGAACACAATCGAGGACTTGATGGTCTTTCCTCTCATTAGAACCTCAAGCGATTTTCTAAATATTCAAGAAAATATGTCACCAGTGCATCCCTATTCTATTGCTATTGTAATGGGTACTATTTATACTACACTCTTTTTGTACTTGGCATGGAAGTCTTTTGAGAAAAGCGACATCTAGAAGCATATAGTTGAAAGGTATCGTTTTTAGAGGGTTAAGTATCGTGCTGTTATTGCTATTTGAGAGAAATTGAGTGTCTTTTCATTACAGTAATTTCCACATTTTTAGGTGATCTATTCCTACTTCTTGATATATGTCACCGTCAATGTTATAGTCTAACCTTTCATAAAAAGGTACAGCAGGCAGCCTTGCGCTCAAGACCATTTTGCTATATCCCTTAGCTTTGGCGATCATCTCTGAACTTTGAACTAAGAAAGTACCTGAACCTTGCTTTTGAATATCAGGAAAAACAGCTACTTGTCTCATTTTGACTTCTTCAGCGTTTAGAGGTTTTAACACGAGACACCCAAGTAATTCATTACGATCATTATAGCACCCGAGATGAATCGAACTATATTCTTCTGCTAGATCATCAGACTTAAACTCTAGTCCTAACGGCTTTCTCAATACTAAATCACGTAAAGAAACTAGTTCACCATATTGAGGTGTACCAAATTCAATTATGCTAGAATACAAATTGTGTGAAATTTAAAAACGAATTATTGACTCATTGAAACCTGCAAAAATGCCTAAACCATTTTCTACATTTGTATAGATTGGATTGTCAGCAGACAAACTAATACTTCCATTATTTCTATTTGTTACACTATTATAGCAATCAAACAACTCCTTACTAATTGAAACTACCCTTAATTCAAATTTAGGATCTTCTTTAATTACTTCGCCTAAATCAATAGGATTCTCATCTTCACCATTTGGATCAAAAGCTATTATCGAATCATCATAACCAGACCCAATAAATGATTCATCAAGAATCAAGGAGTTATCATTAAAATTTGGTTTCTGACCAGAATTACTACGGCCACCTTTTCTTCCTTTCAGAGTATTATAAACTGCGGAATAAGTTCCGTCTCCAAATAATCCCACACCGATAATCTCTCTGTCGTTAGTTTCTGAAACAGGAGAGGTATTCTGGACATCACTAATTAGTGCATCTGATAATCTATCCCCTCCAAGTAATGGATTTTCATCTTCTAACTCTAAACTTACAATTTCCCAAATAAAGTAGGCATCCAGGTTTGACTTATCTTCAATTTGGAAATCTACTTCTATTCCCTGATCTTTATTATCTTCCACCACAGAAAATTGGTTGATTTTTAATATGGATTTTTCCGGCACATAACTAGATGCTGTGACAACCTTAGAGCCAACTTCAACCTTTATATTATACCTATGCGCTGATAAGGGCGAAATGGCACCATTTCCATATACTCCATTTTCCAGATGGTACAACTCATACAACTCAATATTATCTTCATCATATATTATTACTCTCGCATCTTCAATGAGTGTAATTTCCGAACTGTCTTCAAAAATAGTAGCGCTTGTAGAAACTTCTACAGCCCATGGTGAATTACTGTCAAAAAATGAACTTAAAACAAGTTGACTCTCAAAATCTAGATCCAATACAACTGTCTCTTCGCATGATGTGAATGACAGCAATGCAATAAAAATGCAAATTATATATATCAGTTTTTTAAAAATCATTGTTTATTCAGGTAAGAATGTCTTGTAAAAGTAATGATTAAATTCGTCTTAACCAAGACAGCAAAATATTTCAACACTCTATTTTGACCAAATTCGATATTTAACACTTAATAACTACAATTTGACAAAACATAACAAACATTGAAAGTTGCAATTTCAAATAATTCAATATATAATTCTGATAAAACATATTCGTTTATGTCTATGTCATGCAACTGAAATTAACCTAAAAAGATTCTCAATTTATTAGACAAATTAAATAAAGTATAGAATTGAATACTTTGACAAAAGATTGATATTTTCGGCATTATATTAAAATTGCTAACACATACTATAAAATAAATGAGCGACAAAAAAGTAATATTTGCGATGGAAGGTGTCACGAAAGTATACCCACCAAGCAAAACGGTATTAAAGAACATATGGCTTTCATTTTACTACGGTGCTAAGATCGGAGTATTAGGTCTCAATGGATCGGGAAAATCAAGCCTTCTAAAAATCATAGCTGGACTAGATGAAAACTATCAAGGTAAAGTAACTTTTGACAAAGAATATAAAATCGGTTATCTCGCACAAGAGCCCGAACTGGACGAAAGTAAAACAGTTAAAGAAATAGTTCGTGAAGGTGTGTCAGAAATAGCGAAAGTCGTAGATGCATATGAAGCTATATCTCTTAAACTTGCTGAACCTATGGGCGATGATGAAATGATGAAAGTCATCAACGAACAAGGCGAACTTCTCGAAAAAATGGACCAACTAAATGCTTGGGACCTTGATCATACGTTAGAAGTCGCGATGGATTCTCTTCGACTGCCACCTGATGATGCAAAGGTATCTGTTCTATCTGGTGGAGAAAGAAGAAGAGTTGCATTATGCCGTCTTCTGCTTAGTAAGCCTGACATTTTATTATTGGATGAGCCCACGAATCACTTGGATGCTGAAAGTGTACATTGGCTTGAACAATTTCTTAAATCATTCCCAGGAACTGTAATTGCCGTAACGCACGATAGATATTTCTTGGATAATGTTGCTGGTTGGATTCTCGAACTTGATAGAGGTGAAGGTATTCCATGGGAGGGTAATTATAGTTCTTGGTTGGAACAGAAATCTAACAGACTAGCCAATGAAGAAAAAGCCGAATCTAAAAGACAAAAAGCACTTAAGCGTGAATTAGATTGGGTACGAAGTGCTCAAAAAGCTAAACAATCAAAAGGAAAAGCTAGGCTAAATGCCTATGACTCCATGAGTAATGCTGAAGTAAAAGAAAAGGAGGCAAAATTAGAATTGGTAATACCTAAAGGTCCAAGACTAGGAGATAAAGTAATAGAAATTGACGGCGTAACTAAGTCATATGATAATCGTGTCTTAATAGATAACTTATCACTGTCAATTCCGAAAAATGCGATCGTAGGAATCATCGGACCAAATGGTGTGGGTAAGTCTACCTTATTTAGAATGATAATGGGCGAAGAAGCGCCTGATTCGGGTTCGATTACTATAGGTGACACGGTAAAACTATCCTATGTTGATCAAAGCCATGAAGATTTAAAACCTGACAAAACGCTTTTTGAAGTTGTAGGAGGGGGGCAAGATTTTATCGAAGTAAGTGGTAAAGAAATGAATGTAAGAGCCTACATTTCTAAATTTAATTTTGCTGGTGGTGATCAACAGAAAAAAGTAGAAGTTCTCTCAGGAGGAGAAAGAAATAGGCTTCATCTTGCAATTACGCTGAAGGAAGGAGGAAATGTGCTTTTATTAGATGAACCGACCAATGACATTGATGTTAACACCCTAAGGTCGCTTGAAGAAGCCATAGAAAATTTTGCTGGATGTGTCTTGGTGATAAGTCACGATCGGTGGTTTATTGACAGATTAGCAACCCATATATTAGCATACGAAGACGAAGGTGATATAGTATTCTTCGAAGGTAACTTCAGTGCATATGAAGATGCTAAAAAGGAAAGATTAGGTGATATTACGCCTAAGAGACCTAGATTTAAGAATTTATTATAAAACCTATTCTTATGAGGAACAAAAGAGATTAATCGTTTAATTTTGGTTAAACCTCTTTCAGTAAATCATAACAAAAAACAAAAGCCTGTCAATATTTCTATTGACAGGCTTTTTTAGAATTTATGATTTAAACCTAGACTATACAACATTTACGTTGACAGCATTTGGTCCTTTTCTTCCTTCTTCTACGTCGTAGCTTACTTTATCTCCTTCTCTGATATCGTCATTAAGACCATTCACGTGAACGAAAACATCTTTTCCACCATCTTCTGGAGTAATAAATCCGAAGCCTTTTGCTTCATTAAAAAATTTAACAGTACCGTTATCCATTGTATTATATATAAAAAATTAAGTGACTCGTTCAGCTACATTGCTTCCCGTCGTCAATAAATAGACGGAACTACATCAAAAATAGTTACATATTTAAGCAGTAAAAATTAATTTTGGACATTTAAAGTCCAATGCAACATTTTGATACGAGGTTTGAATGTTAGGCTTGCAAAAATGCTCTAAACAGAAAAGCCCACCAATATTTCTATTGATGGGCTTTCATAAGATTTATAATCAAAACCTACGACTATACAACATTTACGTTGACAGCGTTTGGTCCTTTTTTACCTTCTTCTACATCGTAGCTTACTTTGTCTCCTTCTCTGATATCGTCATTAAGACCATTCACGTGAACGAAAACATCTTTTCCACCATCTTCTGGAGTAATAAATCCGAAGCCTTTTGCTTCATTAAAAAATTTAACAGTACCGTTATCCATTGTATTATATATAAAAAATTAAATGACTCGTTCAGCTACATTGCCTCCCGTCGTCATCATGTATACGTTTACGAGACTAGAATAGTTGCAAAATCTTCAAATAAATATTAATTTGATTCAAATCAGTTACAATACGAGCACTTGTTACCTAAGATTATTCGACCCAAAACTATGACAATCAGGACTATACAGTACTTACCCTTCCTAAAAAATAAAAACCCACCAATATTTCTATTGATGGGTTTTCTTAAGATTTATGATCTAAACCAAAACTATACAACATCTACGTTGACAGCGTTTGGTCCTTTCCTTCCTTCTT
>CAXBGT010000203.1:0-9931 GCA_963975265.1 uncultured Saprospirales bacterium | reverse complement strand
CTCAGATTTAGTTTCACCTAAAGATCGGATTACGAGCCAGTAATCTATTCCATTTTCATGAATAGTTACGGCTGCACCACTCAAAAGTGAATCCTGAATAGATACAGATTTATGAATTACATCTCCAAGTCCATTATCCGCTAATAAATCTACTATATTATATTTTAGTCCGCCATTCCCATTGTAAAACTTATCCAGCGTAAATAGCAAATATTGATTATCATGCCCAACTCTAGGGATAATAACACAATTTTGCATTGTTTGTACACCAGCACAACTATCAACCAAAATACCATTCGGCATGACTTCATCGTACTTATTCCAAACTTCAAATCCATTAGTATAAAAGAGAATATTTCCTTCTGAGTCACTTAATACAGAGCTTCCATGGTTAGCCACTAAAGGATAGCCATCAACACATTCTAATTCGCCTGAATTAAAATCCAGACCTGCATTAATTCCAAATATCCAATTCGCAGTTTCTAACTGTGAAAATAAATTTATAGTACAAATAAGTAGGAAGAATGTGGTTGCGTAATATTTCATATTCTCAAATTTATCATTTTAATTCAAGCAACTTCGTTTGTGAAATTTATTCAGCATAAAATGTTATTATTGCTTATAACGTCCTAGTGACATGCGGCGTGCTGACGAAGGAAGCATGATCGTCATGTCACATGTTATCTTTAGTGCTTTTTTTTAGTCGTTAATAATTAAAAATCAATATTTCTTTTTGAACTTCTTGTTAATAATTTTTCTTTTCCAGTCATCACCAAAGAAATCAAAAATATTTAAAGAATAAATTCCTAGAAAAAGCACATAAAAAATTAACATATAAAAAAATAAATTCCAACCTTCTGAATCGAAAATCGCAATGATAAAGAATGTACCCAAGCTCAATACAGCTAGTGCAATAATTCCATAAAAGCCCTTTATATTTTGAACGTACTCTTCTTCTTTTCTGATTTGTTCTATTTCTTCTCTCTTATCTGAATCAGTAATATTAGTTTCAAAAACAGATGCTAAAGATTTCAATGATTCTAAACCAGCATTTTCACCATTTTCAATTCGTTGAATAGTTCTTATACTTAACCCGCTCATTTCAGCTAACTGATCTTGTGACCAATGTCGCTCTAATCTCATTTTTTTAATATCTCTTAAATTAGTTGTGCTAGTATCCATTATTATTTTGCGTTTAATATTATTAATTATGCAAAGCTAATTATTAAACTGTTGTCGATGCAGTAAGGCTTGAGACATAGTCATGACACCAATATGACAACAATATGCCAGTAATATGACACAAGCATTCACTGCGAAACAAAAAATGATAAATACATAATTAAAAGACGATACTTTCTAAATTTTGTGTCTATTCTCAGTTTGCGTTTGAATGTAATATCCCACAATTATTTTCATTATTTTCCATAAATTGACTTTAAAGTAAAGCATGATTTTGGATTTAGTAATTTTTCCTGCATTAAAGATAACAAGTGTATATGTTCACCTTATAACTCAACTTCCACATATATCTGTTATGTCTACACTATTTTGTATTTGATTACCAATCACTTATGAAAATAGGGTAGGTGTTACATTATCCGTGTATAAACGAGTATTATCTGGATCAAGAAGTTCATGAAACGGTAGCCTTCTATTAATAAAGGACCAACTTTCATGAACTTCAAATTGATGAACATCTACGTAAGTCACTTTACAGAAACGGCTGTTGGCAAATTTGATCTTTTGATATTAACACATTATCAATCTAAAGATATACATAAGTTTTGACAAATTATTTTCAATCTAAATCATTTATTGGGTTGAGTATCTTTTCTACTTTAATTCTTAATTCATTTTTTGTTGATTCAAACAATTTGCTCAAGTCTATTTTAGTTGCTAGATCTTTATCTAGTTGACTTCGATTTATAATGGGTAATTGAAATGCTCTAATTGATATTTCTTTTCCATCTGATAAAGGTGTCTTTGATCTTCAGTTCAGTCTTTTATTCATTTATTCTTCATCCTTTCCTGTGTATTTCAATTCTATCTTATCAGCTGTATTTACTACTTGTAGCAAACTCTCAGTAATATACTGTGCATTGCTTTCTAAAGGGATTCGTAGTGATGCATTTAGAAAATTGCTTTCAATCAACAATTCTTGCCCTACTGCAGATAGTTCATTTGATATTTCATCCCTCTTTTTTTGTGATCGCATATCATTGACATTACAAATCTTAGAGCTAACGAGGAAATCATATGTACCTAGATTGTGATTATCGTGAATAACTTGTATCTGATATGGACCTTTTCGCTCTCCTTGTTGAGATTGCACTTTCAATACTCCTTTGATTGATAATCTGGATAGATTATAGTTAAGTTCGTGGAAGTGTGGAAGTTGTTTGAGTATAGGTAATGCATTGTCAATTATTTCTTTAATCATAATAGATTTCTGACCGTTGTTAGCTTGTAATGTAAGATCTACAGGATTACTATCATTAGTCCAGAAGAAATTGTCATGATCAAATTTGGATTCTAATTGATCTTTGTTTTGGGCTGGAATTTGATGGATTTGCTCATTAATTGAAACTTTACTTTCTTTCTCCACAGTAACAGTTACATCATAGAATGTCTGGACAAATTGATTCATTTTAGTGAATAGTTTTGCCATTTGATTCACCTCAAGTGTATCAGAAAGATATGGATAGAAAACCTGCAATGAGTTCTCAAATTCAATAGCCTCTTTGGATTTAAGCGCATAGTAGGTCTTACTATTGATTCTATCTATCCTGCCTGTGCGTTGTTCCATATCTGAGGGGTTCCATGCGATACCGTAGTGATAGATGTCGCTACAGTAAGTATGTAGGTCTTCTCCTTCCTTTAACACGTCTGTTGTAATTACTACATATGGAAATCCTGGCATTCTAAACTGGAGTGCTATTCCACTTACCCCTCTTTTGTGATGTCCGCTGGATGGTAATACAGGAGCTTGCTGATACAAAGACCTAGCTATTTTTTCTTGGTCTGGAAAGTTAGTGGACATCAATTTATCAAAATCAATAATGATCGTTCGAACCTCTTCTATCACTTCCGGGAAATGAGACTTTAATATTGCAATGAAGTTATCTTCAAAGTCATTATTTATTTTTTCGTGATGGGCAATGTATGAAGGCATCAAACCTGACCCATTTCTAAAGACTCCTCTTAATATCTCAATCAGACTATCAACGTCCTCTTTCAATTGATCAAATGATACATCCTTTCTTTTGTTACTATCCAACCAATCTAACCATTCGGCAAGAAAAACATCTTCTAGTAGTCGAGTAAAGAAAGTTCTATCCTGAAATGAGGTGTGTACATGATCCAAGCTACCTTTCTTTTCTATTGCCTCTAACAATAATTCGTTTTTATCATCGATGATATTATTTGCCCTCTCTACAGTTCTATTGTAGCTTTTTTCGTTGGCTAGCATGTCCGCCTTTACACCAAACCCTAAGCGCCTAAGCAAATAGTAGTAATTAAACCTATACCAATCTTGCCTGGAGATTAAACTCTTAAAAGATAAGCCCTTCTTATATGACGCTGTGAAATAATCTAGAAAGAAATATCGATGACCCGCTGCAGTTTCTTCTGATTCGGTATCATCTTGTGTCAAGTCAAAGAAGGTATTTAGAACAGTTAAAGACTTTAACCTTATTTCACTTGATATAAAACTGAGGTGCATTTTTGATCGGATTAACTCGTGAAGTTCTCTGACTTCAGGAACATCAAGCTTTAGTTGGAAGATCATATCCAATTTGCTGTGTACCATACTTATAGCCTCTCCATTATCATCGGCCTCTATACGTGATAACTCTTTCTTGTGCTTATCCCAAATTCGTGTAGCTATATTTTCTAAATAGTCAAAAAACTGAGTCTTACTTTTTCTATTCTTAAATTCTGTAAGCATCACTTTTATATCAACACTCTCGCAGTCTATTTTTTTGATCCTCTCATAAATGTGCTCTTCATACAAGTGTACAAGCTTTCGTGTAATTTCGTTGACAGAAGCTATCCTTCTCACAAATACGAGTGATTTTTCACGCTTCTTCATCTTTTCGAATAGCTGAGCAATCAAACGACGTTGCTTAGGGTGGGGTAGTTCTTCTTTGAAAGTAGCCCTGTAAGAATGTACTATATTTGACACAACATCTTCATCCGCTCCTTTGCTAGAATTACGATGATTGGCTTCATCTACATCATTTTCATTAGCTTGATTAATACTAAATGTTTCAAAGCTAGCATTCATTCCCATTTCAAATGCTCCTCCGTGATTTTTGGTATTGAGGACTTCTGCCGTTTTTAATTGGATGAGTCCAATAGTAGCCGACATGAATGGATCGTCTATCCTTTGCACCTTTGGCACTTCATTCTTGTTAACATTTCCTAAGCGATGCTCATGTCTATATTGATTTCGACTATAACTCTTATCATTCAATGTGATTTTCATGAGCCCTCGCATCATGAATTCTGATAATTCATTCTTAATCTTGATATCAGCATCATGATCAGATAATCCTCTATATGGATGATCAGCAATATAAACGTCTAACAAATTCCTGATTTCGTGACAGCCATTATCCATTGGTGTGGCAGAAAGAAAGATTACTTTGTTTGCTTTGGGAGTAATCTTAGATTTCAATTCTGGGAAAAGATTAAAAAGATCAGAGTCACTTTCATCGTCTACAACACCCATAATTCTGGACATTACTTGATTTCTGTAGGCAACATGATTGCCTACTCCATGTTTGAAGTTATGAGCCTCATCTATTATAACCAGATCAACTTGTTGCATACTCACATTCATAAGATAGCCAAATAGTCTTTTGATTTCTGGATAGTTTTCTTCAGAGCTGTATGTTTCTTTTACTCGATAGTGCTTAAATGCTTTTTGCATTATAGATCGTCCATATTCATCTAATCGATCTGTTATCTTTTGCTTCCATCCATCACCAGAAAAACCAAGACTGAATGAGCTATTTCTAAATATTTCATAGCTAGGTACAGACATATCAAAAAACTCTAAGTGATTATGCAATTGAGCATCACCATTTGCCGCGATTGGTTTTCCTAAAATGGATTTGACTCTATTGCTTTTTAGATTAAAGTTGTTTGTTACAAAATTCTTTATCTCCTTTTGCCATTTATATTGGAGATTCTTCTTGGGGACTATAATCAGATCTTGATATGTTTGTAGACTATCATCTGAGGAGAAATATCGCAGCAAGCTTGCTATCCCCAAGGCAATGTAAGTCTTACCCAATCCTACTTCGTCAGCTATGTATAGGTAGTTGTTCTCCGTTTGATTGAGATAATTAAACCCTTTGACGATCACTTCGAACTGACGATCCGCAATATCTTGATCGATGGCATTATCAGGATTAAGATTAATAATTTGACGAGCTACTTCTTTACTTAATCTATACATCTACTTGCGATTTTAACCATTTGATTTTGGCATTTTCTACGCCTTGATTTTTCATTTCGCGCTCTATATTTTTTATTGTTTTTTCAAGGACTCTTGATATACTTGCGTAAGCATCTTTAGATTCTACTAATAGCAGGTTACAAAGGCTTTCATTATTATAGAAATATGATTTCAACACATACAACAATAGCCAATAGAAGCCAATATTGATCTCCTCTTCTTTGTAGAGTTTAGAGATCATCCTTTGATAGCTTACTAATGTATCTACATTATCAGCGGTGAGATAGTATCCAACTTTATTTTGCCGAGGTTTTATATTACGTGTACCTAACTTATCGATATTATCCATCAAACTTCCATGTAATGCCAATAGGCCATTGAGATGACTAGCCATTTGATTTAGTACGGACTTGGTCAATTGTAGGTTCGCTAGTATATCTTCTTCGTGTTCATCGACTATTCTATTGATAAATTGATCAATAATCCGTGACTTCGCTTTCTTTCCATCTGCACCTTTTAGTTCTGCCCATAGTTGGAACAATTCACTATCGGATATATTATATTTTGAAGGTAATGGACGGCTCGCTATATTGACATGAGTAATAAAATAGTGATAGATATCACCGCTTCTATTTGTTGTTTTGACGGTAATCATGTTCGTAGATAGTATGTCTTGATATTGTTCATCATTTAGACGGACTTTTCTCTCAGTGTCATAGATTGATATTGTTTTTATATCTGCATCCGTAAATACAACATATCCTCGTTGCTTATCAGGATCACTATTAACTATTGTCAATGTGCCATCCAACCAATCCAAAGTAAAGCTCAAATCATAAGGTGTAGCCCTTTTGACCTCCTCTTCTTCAGCTTCAAGCTTAGATTGCGTAAAACTTAGCTTAGCTCCGTCGTAGGGTATTGTCAATAACGACCTGGCTTTATCTATAGGCTGCACATTAGCTATTGCTGATTCGAGATTACCTTTTGCTTTCAATCCTCTAAATGCTGCATCTGTAAAGTTGACGGATCCCACAATTGTGACCACTTGTTCATTTCCCCACAATTGGTAGATCTTCGCATGACAAAAGCGAAATCCTTTGCTGCCATCATTAGTTTTGAAATAATGCCATCGATATGCAGGATGTTGATTAATAGTCTCAAATAATGGCTGTTCCATACCAACCAAGTCCTCTCCTTCAAATGGTATATTGATTCTTATGTCTTGACATTCTGTATGTGTAACAAATCGTTCAAAATGACCTTCACTATTAGACATGTAAGGTGCGATAACTTCGATTTTGGAGAATGGGTCTCCTGAGTTGTAGGTAGTCTTTAATCTCTCAATAAAACTCATGAAACTATCAGAATGACTAGAAAAGTACTCTATTCCTTTACTGTTTGTATCTTCCAATATATCTAGATAACTACGTACCATTTTTATCGCGCTTAGCTTCCGATGATCTGGAGTAAGCCATGGCGTTCCTGAGTGAGTAGTGTACGCTCTCATACTTTTTAGAAAGCTCTTTGGATAAAGCTTATCATGAATTTTATAACTAAACCTTCTAATATCAAACCCTTCAATATTCCTACACCATCCTGATACTGTAAGATTATTACTTCCTGTAATCAATATCATACTCCCATCTTCACAAACAATAAAACTATGCTTCGCATGGAAACAAGATGGTGCTCCATTAACTCTATCCAATGATATAGGAATAATATCATACCCAAGACTTGGGCCTTGAGTCCCTTTCATCGATTCATCGCAGAGAACTGTAATTGGAGGCAGTTCTCCTTGATACATTTTCCAAAGGATAGAATTTTGAATCTCGTTATCCCCAAACTCAACATCTTTAATAAATATTGGACAGATATAATTTTCGAAGAATCGAGCATCAAAGTTGAAGGTGTAAAACAATGCTGCCTTCACTTTACTATCTCCAATGAGTTCTTTTACTTTTTCTAAGATCACTGCTTGTTTCATTGCCCTAGTTTTATCTGCTTGTATAGTCTGAAGTATGCAGCGATGAAGTAATCGTTTTCAAAGTATTCTTCGACATTCCATTCCTTTAACTCTCTACCACCTTCTTGATAGTGCCTTCTAATCTTATCCCCATCTAATTCTAGCCATGCAGCGTTATTTCTCTTTTTGCAGATTTCTTTATTACGATCTACTACATCATGTACTGTATGATCGCGATCGGTCGTCAGAGTGTTTGATACTCTCTGTAGTACTTCGTCTTTGTAGTTATAGCTAGCTACTTTGGGTATAGATAGCACAGCTTCTTCTGCCTGTATTTCTGCGTTAGACCAAATAGGACGAGACTGAATGTGCCTAAATAAATTGATATAGATATAAAGCAATTTCTCAGCATGATGGATTTCTTCTAATTGCTGGCGAAGCGTTTCACTTGTTAATCCATCTGAGATAAAAGTTTGAAGCACATTATAAAGTTCGAATGGACCATCTGTAGTTAAAAGCTCTTCCTTTTGTTCAAGTAATCTATACAGCTCATTTTGATTATGCTCTTCATCGCCTTGCAATATTAATCTATCATAAAATTTTCTTTCCATTGGCGCAAGATTTTGGAAGAGTTCTGCTACTGCATCAAGATCCTCTGGAGTAATCTTAGTTCTTATCTCGTCTCTTGCCCTAAGATCGCCTAGGATTCTTTGTACAATGCTGTATATTCTTTCCTTTTGACTACATCTATCTACTGCATCTGTCATCACCTCAATAAAGTCATCTTGCTTTCGGATCTTCATTTCGGTGTAAGGCCGGTTATACTTACCATATACTCCATAGGCTTTCTGATTGCTGAGGAGCGTATCTTCGTTTTTAGTAGATATATAATACGTTCCGTCAGGATTTGTCAACATTGTTTTGGTCACGAAGTTCTTGCCGTTGTATCCGTCTTTTATTGTATCATCATTTTCTCTGGCATAGGCACATAGTTGTTCCCATTTATAGAAGAAGTCTAGAAACTGCTTAGGATCATCATCTCCATAGAGATAATAGGCAAATGACATCACTTGAAAGTCTCTCACATTGACAGATACTGTCGATAGGTGCTGTATGATGGTTCTACCTAGTCGTTGCCATACTGGCTGGAAGCCAAGTGGATCTCTAGAGCCTTTGATACGGTAATTGGGGTCTTGTAGTGATAGGTAAAGCATGGCTTAATTTATTTTTTTGACTTTAATTTGTAAATTATTTCTAATAGTCCATTGAAGCTATGGCTCAATTTCCTCCATGCTAATACTGAAGCAACTGATAATAGAAAAAGGAATATGGAGACTGCTAATATCTGACCATTACCCTTTATAAAATATAGTATTAAACTCAGAAGAGCTAAAATCATGAAATAGAACATCCATGATCTACTAATTCTAATCCTACTTCTACTGTAGTCAAAGATTTGTTGGACTGATGGTGAATCATCATAGTAGATAGCTCTCACTGTATTATACTCTGCATCAGATAGGAATTTTGCCCGAATCTTCTTGTCAAACTTTTCTGTTAATACATCAAATATCCTATCGAACACTATACCAAGGACATAGATAATTGCAGAAATTGGAAAGACAAATAAAGGATTACTTAGTGATTTGAAATACGATATGTCAAAATCAAAAAGTGCATACATTCCTAGGATAATACATACGACAGCTCCAATTCCGATGACAAGTAGTTCTATAAAAAAGTTGGTTGTTTTCATGAGATAGAATGTTGGTTTTTATTGTTTTAATAAATCATAGTATGTAGCTAAATGCTTATTGTTTTTTATCTTCTTCCTCTTCAATTTTTCTAGCTTTAGCAAGTGCTGATGCGAGCAAACCAGCTGGTACAGTAACAACCCCAACTCCTATTATTAGTACAAAAAAAGTAAAAATCTTACCATATACAGTTATCGGAAAGACATCTCCATAACCTACAGTAGTCAAGGTTACAATTGCCCACCATAGACTATGGAATATTGAACTAAATGTCTCAGGTTGAGCTTCATTTTCAAAGAAATAGATTCCAGAAGCAGAGAGAAATATTAAAATCCCTGTTACAATAAAGAATAAAACCATTTCTTCTTTTACTATTCTAGCAGCAATATGAAATCTATGTAGTGCTCTATTATATCGGATCAATTTTAACGCTCGAAAGATTCTAAAAATCCTAAAGGCTCTTAATGCTCGCAAGTCTATTGCTGCCTTTAAATAAAATGGTAGTATAGCTAGTAAATCAATAACTCCATAGAAACTAAATATGTATTGGAATGGTTTTTTAGCTACTAAAACTCTAAGAATATATTCAATGGTAAATACGCTTACACAAAATATCTCAATTATTAAAAGAGTTTCTTTCGTGTTAACACTATTATTTGGGAGAGTTTCAATGGAAAATGAAATCAAAGAAATTAAGATGAGTAACTGAATGAAGTAGTCAAAAATCTTGCCTTTCTGTGTGGT
>CAXBGT010000202.1:0-9987 GCA_963975265.1 uncultured Saprospirales bacterium | reverse complement strand
ACATTAAACTTAACCACAAAAGTATGAAAGTGTTACGTATTAGAATAATTTTAGATATAATTTGTTTTGTTAAACCTAACTATAGAATACCATTTGCTCGCAGCTTTTCAATTTTAGGCCCAATTACGTTCTTACAAAACGGTTTGTTTGGATTTGAAGAATAGTAATTTTGATATTTGATATCAGCTTCTTTGAAGTTTCTAAGAGGGAGTATTTCTGTCTTGACAACCCTACAAGTCTGATTTTGGTATTTGGTGACAAATTTCTCGATTTGTACCTTCTGTGCTTCATTTTTGTACAAGATTACTGATCTGTATAACTCACCTTTTTTATCATTGATTACAAACGATTTTTCAGGATTGTGCATTGCGAAAAAAACAGATAATATAGCGTCAAGGGTAGTGATGGAATTGTCGAATTGTAGAACGGTCAGTTCTGCATGGCCATCTGGACTTGCAGACACAGATAAATAAGTGGGGTCAGGAGTTTCACCTCCTCCATAGCCTATGGATGTCGATTTCACGCCCTTGATCATTTCAAAGATGGCTTCTACACACCAGAAACATCCGGCGCCTAAGGCAATTGAGTCTATGACATTATCTTTATTTTTGAACATAATCTGTTGTCTCTTTGTTTCCAATTCATGAAATATATACTTGTATTAATCTTAATTTTAAATATGAATAACGAATTCAAATTAGACTTTGGTACTAATGAGATACAAGAAGGCTGGCAAGTCGTCAATGATGGTGTTATGGGAGGTTTGTCACGTGGAAAGATAGAATATGGAGAAAGCGCACTGAAATTCTCTGGAACTCTTTCATTAAAAAATAATGGAGGATTCTCTTGGGCACAATATGATTTGCAAAATACCTTAGATGGTAACGAAAATCATTTCAAAATGCGAATAAGGACCGATGATCACGAATACTCTCTTACTGCACGGATAGCTAACGAAAGAAATTATCATTTTGAATCAGAAGCAATTTGTACCAATGGGGAATGGCAAGAAATAACCATAGCAACAGCAAGCATGATTAAAACTTGGAGAGGTAGGACTTTTGATGAATATCTTGATATGTCTACCGAGATGTCAGAGATAGGGTTAATACTCAAGGATAAAAAAGAAGGTCCGTTTGCTGTAGAAATAGATTGGATTTTGATTAATTAATCTATTAGTTTCCGAAATTATTACTTAACGAAGTCTGAATCCCTAGGACTTAAGCCTATCGTTAGCCTTCAACAGAATTTTCGTTAGAGAAATCTACATGGGGAATTTTAATATATAATCCTACACTGGTATAGAAGTAATTGGAGCTCATGGAATCTAAATACTAGAAAAAAGGTACGAGCGCTCACTCCCATAAATTAAATCATTTCTCGTTTTTATCTGCGACTAAGAAGGCTTTATTTATTCTCAGTTTCTTGACCAAAACCTATAGCTTATGCTTGTCTGTAAACCTAATGCATATGGATGAAACTGGCTGTCAAGATGATAAGTGGAGGCAAAGTTATCAAGTGGAACTTTGGCGTTTACCCCTACGCTCGCATATAGAATATTTCTGATCATAGGTATTTCAATGCCTGAGAAAAAAGTGGCAGAAAAGTTATTACTTTTTATGGTAAATCCTAGTGTTTGCTGAAAGTTTTCACTTGGATTAGTGTACCAAGACATTCCAGGTTTTATTGTAAATGAGACATCCTCATTAAAATTTAATTGATATGCAGCCGACAGATTCACTTCCATAAGCCTTGTTTTGTAGCTCTCTTGAACTCTAAATCCACCTACAGAAAGCGTATTAACAGTTGAAGCAACCACATCGCCTGTGTATTGAAATCCGTATGAAGCTACCCCTATACTTCCATTTATTAATATAGATCTATTTGGGTGGTAAGCAATTCCAAAATTGAAGTTGCTATTTCTTGACGATGATACCTTCAATATCTCAACAGTTACAGAGTTGATACTTTTTCTATATTCATCACTATAAATTAGGCTTCCTGTTTTACTCAAGCCACCTGTAAGATTAACACTGAACCAATGATCGTTCTGTGCATTCGCACTAATTGAACCAACAGCAAAATATAACAAAATCACGAAATTCTTGTATTTGCCTTGCATACTGATCGAATTGAAATTTGCCATAATGAATGCTCTATTCTATAACGTAGGAGACTGCTTACCTGTACTAGTTTATCAAAAGTTTGGTCGTATCAAGTGAATGTTTCGTCAAATATTGATGAAATTTAATGAAGTATTTCACTAAATTGAGTTATAAATAACTTGAAACTAAAAAAAAGAAGGATATGGACATGTTCGACTATTATAAAAAGGCATACCAAAACTATGCGGAGTATAAAGGTAGAGCTACGCAAGCTGAGTATTGGTATTTTGTTTTATGTCACTTTTTAGTTAGTGCGTCACTTCTTATTTTGCTAATTGTTGGCGCCAGTAGTGGCAATGAGCTGATGGCAATAAGTGGAGGTATATCATTAGGATTATATACTTTAGCAACCATTATTCCTTCTTTAATGATTTCTATTCGTAGACTTCATGATACTGGAAAATCTGGTTGGATGTATTTGTGTGGCTTCATTCCAGTGGTTGGAGGGCTAATATTAATTATTTTGCTAGCCCAACAAAGTGATGGAGATAATGAATGGGGAGAACGCTTAGATCTAGAAGATCTTCCTATTGAACAAGAACGTTTGGCACTTCCAGTCATCGAGTATGATGATGATTATGTATAAGGATTATCTACTGGATACAGATTCTTGCAGATAAGTGGTATTGAACAACTTAAATACGACTTCTTTGATTTTCTGGTGTCCAAATCATACTATCAGAGTTCATATTATGGATAACATCTACACCAACTTATTCTAATCCCGCCCCTATGTCGCGTTGAATTTTCATTCTTTCAAGTGATGAATCTTTTTCGACATTGAAGCCAATTAAAGCTGGATCATGAATAGCCACTCTTTCGCAAATGAGGAATGTCATTGTCATCAACTTAAAACTTCACCCTAAATCTTATTCTTACTTTTCAACGCCAAACATAAAACTTCAACTTAAAATTCAACTTGAAATTTTATTCCTACTCTTATCCTTAATCTTCCTTACTCTTCTTTTCCAAAGCAAACCTAACAGGCAAAGTATACTGTACAACGACCTTTCTTCCACGTTGTTTTCCTGGGATCCATCGAATACCGTCTGCATTCATTTTGCGAATTACTGCTGCTGCTGCGCCTCCAGTACCTGATCCAGGGTTTCTTACTACTCTGATGTTCTTAAGTGTGCCATCTTTTTCTATTTTAAACTGTACCACTGCCATACCTTCTACTTTATCAACCTTGGCGGATGGTGGATAAACAAGATTTTTATTAATGTATTCTAACATTTTTTCTCGTGAGCACTCTCGTAATTCAGTATTTTCTAAATTCTTATCTTCACAGCCAGGAAATCTTGGCATGTCTTCCACGATCTTATATACTTCTTCACTTTCTACAGGCGGTACAGGCGGTGGTGGCGGTGGAGGGTTGGTGACTTGACTGAAACATGAAAATGATGCTAAAAAAAATAGAGTTGATAACAGATATTTCATAAGATTGTTTTTTGAAAAGATGAGAGTTTCATTTAATCTGGTGTGTTTCTTAAAACTTTTATTTTTTGAGTAGTTTGGATATGAATTGAAATCCATACAGATTCTGTATCGTAATTAATAAGGTAATTGGTTAAAATCCTCGTACTCGACGGATGCCATTTCCTGGTACCGCTATTCACTTTCGACTCATCACCATCCTCATAAATAAATTAGTAGACATATTTCGAGCTGCATTCTTTAATCTAAATGCTCCTTCTCCCTCGAAGTGTTCATCTATCGTTGAGAACCAAAGGTGTAGCCAATGACCAAAGTAGCCTTGAGTGATCTTTATGTCAGTTTTTTTGTCCACATCAATGTGAGCCTGTATGGGATTTCCTTTGTATTTTCTAATACCGAGCAGATTCGTTTCCCAGAAATCAGTCAAATGGGAAAGATGATGATCCCAATCTTGGACTATTTCATTAAATATTGGACCAAGTAATTCATCCTTTCTTATTTTTATATAAAAGGTGTTTACCAAAAATGATATTTCTTTCCTCGATTCAATTTTGCGTAATTCGACCATATATCGTTTTTAGGCAACTAACAAAAGAAATATAGAAGGAGTGTCAGCATTGACAGAATGAACTTCTTCGAGTGGAATGTCATGAGTTTGATACTGATCAATTATCAGTATTTCCTTATCTGTCATGTATTTTATCTGGCCTTGAATCACAATCAGCTTTGTTCTTCCTGGTGCAGTATGCTGTTTTAATGTTACTCCACTATTTATTCCAATTGCCATTAGTTTCGTATTATCAGATTTCATTATGGATGCTATAAGTGGTTTGTCGCTGTGTTGTAATTGCTCATTTAAGTCTGCTAGTGTCATAATTTGTTTTGCTATATTAATATTGATTTTGTATGTCATGTGAATATAAGACCAATTTGTCTTTTATTGATGAGTGAGTAATTGATTTGACTGTATTGTGGCAAATGGGGATAGTATTGCAATAGGATTCAAAGTGCATATCATACAAAACCCCGTATGTTTACTGAAAAGGAGCAATGAGTATTTTCCCTGAAAGCCATCTCTTATGCCAAGCTATAATTGCGTTTACGATAACGCGCGTTTGCTGCGCAAGTCACCCTATGCCGTTTTGTCACATCCCAAACCATCATTTCTACCATCCTTGTCAGTCCACAACTAACAAAAAGTCAGTTTTTCGGATTGGCATATTGATTGACTATAAGTAGTTGTAATCATAAATTAGAAACAAACATCAAACACATAATATGAGCAAAATAATTGGAATTGACTTAGGAACAACCAATTCATGTGTAGCAGTGATGGAAGGTAATGAACCTGTAGTTATCCCAAATGAAGAGGGTAAAAGAACTACACCTTCTATTGTAGCTTTCATGGATAATGGTGAACGAAAAATCGGTGACCCTGCCAAAAGACAGGCCATCACTAATCCAACAAAGACAATAGCGTCTATCAAAAGATTCATGGGTAACAGATTTAGCGAAATTGGAAAAGAAGCTGATCGTAGTCCTTATACTGTAGTCAAAGGAGACAATGACACGGTAAGAGTGAAAATCGATGATAGAGAATGCACAGCACAGGAAATATCTGCAATGATCCTTCAGAAAATGAAGAAGACAGCAGAAGATTTCTTAGGTCATGAAGTAACGGAAGCAGTTATTACTGTACCTGCATACTTCAATGATAGCCAAAGACAAGCAACAAAGGAAGCAGGTCAAATCGCTGGACTTAAAGTAGCAAGAATCATAAATGAGCCTACTGCAGCAGCATTGGCATATGGTCTTGACAAGAAAGGACAAGAGCAAACAATCGTTGTTTACGATTTAGGTGGTGGTACTTTTGATGTATCGATCCTAGAATTAGGAGACGGTGTATTCGAAGTAAAATCTACAAATGGTGATACGCACTTAGGAGGTGACGATTTTGATCAGGTATTGATCGATTTCTTAGCGGAAACATTTATCTCACAAGAAAACATAGACCTGAGAAGAGATCCTATGGCTCTTCAGAGATTAAAAGAAGCGGCAGAAAAAGCAAAGATTGAGCTTTCTTCAGGAATGGAAACAGAAGTGAATCTTCCTTATGTAACAGCAGTAGACGGAGTGCCAAAGCATTTAGTTGTAAAGATCTCAAGATCAAAATTTGAGCAATTAGCTGCGGAGTTGGTAGAGAGAACATTGAAACCTTGTGCTGAAGCATTGAAAGATGCTGGAATATCAAAATCAGAAATCGACGAAGTTATCTTGGTAGGTGGTTCTACAAGAATCCCGAAAATCCAAGAAGTTGTAGAAGAATTCTTCGGTAAGAAACCTAACAAAACAGTAAATCCTGATGAAGTAGTAGCAATTGGTGCTGCAATACAAGGAGGTGTTTTGACAGGTGATGTACAAGATGTACTTCTTCTTGATGTAACGCCACTTTCTCTCGGTATCGAGGTGATGGGAGGTATGTACGATGTAGTGATCGAATCAAACAGTACGATTCCTACAAAGAAGAACAAGACCTACTCTACAGCTGCAGATAATCAACCAAGTGTTGAGATCCATGTATTACAGGGAGAACGACCAATGGCTAAGGATAATCGATCATTAGGTAGATTTATATTGAGTGATATTCCACCAGCACAAAGAGGAGTACCTCAAATCGAAGTGACATTTGACATCGATGCAAATGGTATCCTTAATGTATCTTCTAAAGATAAAGGAACTGGCAAAGAGCAGAGTATCAGAATCGAAGCTTCTACTGGACTTTCTGATGCTGAAATTGCAAGAATGAAAGCTGAAGCTGAAGCAAATGCTGATGAGGATAAGATTGTGAAGGAAAGAGTTGAAAAGTTGAATGCAGCAGATAGCTTAATCTTCCAAACAGAAAAGCAGATCAAAGACTATGGTGACAAAGTTCCTGCTGAGAAAAAGGAAGTGATCGAAAAAGCTGCAGCTGACTTGAAAGAGGCACACAAAGCGGAAGACATGGATGCAATCGAGAAGCACATGGAAGCACTGAACGCAGCATGGACTGCTGCAAGTGAAGACATCTACAAAGCACAAGGTGCAGAAGGAGATGCTACAGCTGGAGCGGATGACGCAGGAGCAGGAGCTGACCAAGGTACTGATGAGGCAGCAGCGGAAGATGTTGAATTCGAAGAAGTAGAGGAGAAGTAAATTAATGGTTTAGGTTAATTTATATTTAATAGTTTAGGTTAATTTGTATTAACTTATCAAAGATAGTGTTAGTACAATCTCTCTGAAGATAAGGTAAGGGTGCTCCATCAATTGTTAGGAGCATCCTTTACCAATGAAGGAATTTTTTAAATAAGCGAAGAGGCTTTTATGGATAACGATCTATAAAGCCTCTTCTGTGTTTACAAGCCCGTTAATTGATCGTTGAGTTGAGGTACGAAAATCGGCGAGCGGTTAATGTAGGAACCAAAGTGATCAACATCTATATGAGTGTCTAATGCCATCTTGGTTATAACTTATATCATTCTGTAGATATGAGAAATTGTGTCAGCATCGCTTAAAGTGGCAAGGTAACATTTGATCCTTTTTTCATAGCTGATAGTAATCACATCGCCTAGAGCAATCAGATCATTCGGGTAGTCAGTTATTTCGATGATGATAGTAATCACAACGCTTAAAGCAATCAGATCATTTTTTTGGACTTAATGCCGAACTTTTTCTACCTAACTCAACGTTACCATTTCAGTTTTCGTTACTAAATCAAAGTCTATACATGAAGCCATTTTGGTCAGTCCTTATTATATTCTCTCTAACCATATCAGTTGCTTATTCTCAGGAAGAGCAAACAGATTATACAGAAGAGAATCTTAATGACTATACAGAAGATGAAGAAGATGAAATGTATGAACCAGTTAACTTAAACTTTTACGAAGCAAGTTTTTCATCCGTAATTCCATCAGGCCGATTCGCCGAAAAGGTAGATCAATCTGTTTTTTGGGGATTCAATCTATCATACTTAAGACAGCTAAAGAAAGAGAAACCTGCCTTTATAGGACTTGAGGTTTACAATTCTTTTATGGGGACACTATCAAGAAATTACGAAGACTCAGTGAATGGTGAATTTGTAGAAGTGACAGGAGGAATGAGCTCAAATGCATTAGGTGTAAACCTAATTGGTAGATATTATCTAAATCTAAAACTAGGACCCATAGAACCTTTTTTTGAAGTGCATTTTGGTGGAAAATGGTTATATTCCTATCTCTCCGAAACTGGCTTTTTCTTGGATGATGAAGAATACAACAACTCTGATTTTATAAAAGGGGATCTTATCCTCGCATACGGGGGAGCATTAGGATTTCAAGTCTATCTTGATCAGAATTTTTATCTATCATTAAAAGGTAGTTACCAAGTTTCAAATTCCGCTGAATTCTATAGACGAATCGAAGATGAAATCAATGTCTTTCCTTTATTCCCTATTGACGGATTCGAATTAATCAATTCTGTTACCAACAATGTGAAAATCGATATTGGTTTCACATATTTATATTGATCATTGATCTGTGAAAATAATTCGTTGATCTAAGATTGGGTTTAACAACAAATGATTTCATCGATCTTATTGTTATTAATGAACACTAAGAGTATATTTGAAATTGAAACATGAAACTAATGAAAGTAGACTTAAAAAAACTATTTGCAAGCGAAGATATTACCAATTCTAAAATGCAAACTGCACTAATCTCTGCGTTAGGCAAAAACGCCACTGAAGAATTTGATTATTTGAAATTTAAAGTATCAGTAAAAAAGATGCTTGAGATGGGCATGGACAGAGAAACATCGGTAAAATCAGCATTTGCAACGGCTTCAGTAATGGGATTTACCAAAAACAAACTGGTTTCATCTGCGAAGAAGTATAAAGGTACACTTGATAAAGAAAGAGATCAATTTGCCATTGCACTTAAAAATAAGATTGCTAAAAATGTAGATGGTAAGAGAGTAGAGGCAGAAAAACTTAAGAAAGAAATCATAAGTCACAAAGAAAAGATAGCAACACGCCAATGAAATAGAGCTATTTGAAGAGAAGATTGGTCAAGTGGACGATGTAATCAACGATGCAAAGGAGAAGATAGAATCGACGAGAAATGACTTTAAGACTACGTTTGACGCAATCTATAGCCAAATAGAAGAAGATATGCTCAATATAGATAGTGCACTCTAATAAAGCTTAAAATACAATTTTTTGATATTGATATCAACGAATCAAAGAAAACTGCTATATTCAACATTCAGAACAAAAACCTTAAAAAAAGGCATAAGAAATCAAAAACATAAATTAAGACTTAATGGAAAATACAGAGTTTAAATCAAAATCATTTTGGACTAGACCAGAAGGAACTACAGGTGCACTATTTTTAGCCGCGATATTTGGCGGGGTAGGATACCTTGTTTTTACAAACATGGCAGCTATCACTGCTTTTATTGGGGGGACTATAGGTCTAGTAGCTAGTTTGCTAGTACTTGGTGCAATCATCTATATGGTACTCGATCCCAAAATGAGAACTTTAGTTGGGTACATGTATAAATCTATCATGAGATGGGTAACTGGAATATTTGTAACGATCGATCCTGTAGGGATATTAAAAAATTACATAGATGACTTAAAGGACAATCTCAAAAAAATGAGCAGCCAGATCGGAAGTCTCAAAGGACAAATGAGAAAGCTGAAGACTATCGTTGCTGATAATACCAAGGAGATCGAAAAGAATATGGCGATTGCGAGAAAGGCAAAGCAGATGGGAGATCAAAAGAATATGATGTTGTCAAGTCGTAAAGCAGCTAGACTGAAAGAAAGTAATACTAAATATTCGCAATTACATTCAAAAATGTCAATTCTGTATAAGGTCTTGTCTAAAATGTATACCAATTCTGAAATCTTACTAGAAGATACAGTTGATCAAGTTAAAGTAAAAGAACAAGAAAGAAAAGCTATTAGAGCAAGTCATTCTGCCATGTCTTCCGCAATGAGTATCATCAAAGGAGATAGTGACAAACGTGCTATGTTTGATCAAGCTATGGAAGTTATAGCCGACGACGTCTCTAACAAAGTAGGCGAAATGGAGAGATTCATGGAAATGTCTTCTGACTTCATGAATAGCGTAGATCTTCAAAATGGAGTCTTCGAAGAACAAGGATTAAAAATGCTTGAAGAATACGAGAAGAAATCAACACTTTTACTTTTAGGAGGACAAGAAAATGTAGATTCTGATATACTAGACCTTAAAGAACTAGATATCCAAACAAATAGCGGCGAAAGCTCAGAATACGAAGGCTTGTTTGATTAGCAGAGCGGCTTCTGCAAGAAACGCTCTGTCTTAGGCACCCACTTCCTGGCTTC
>CAXBGT010000201.1:0-10009 GCA_963975265.1 uncultured Saprospirales bacterium | reverse complement strand
CTAATGCTCCATCCGCTTGCGGTGGGGTAGTCAAAATTTAGGATCTTTTTTACTCCCACTTACTTTTCTTTGGAGCAAAATGTGAAATGAGGATATAACGATTCATCTTATATAGTTTTTGCTTTGTATTTATCACGGAATCAAATTGATGCGTCGTTGTTATTTGATTTCTAGCTTAAATGGAGAACAAAATCCAACAGTTTTTAGTAACTTGATTTTCTGTTTGAATTCAGGAAATAGTGTGTTATTATTTCCATTATTTCACATGATGAATTACAAATGAAAACGCAAGTTAGGACTATGTATTTACTAGGTTATGATATAGGTAGCTCCTCTATCAAAGCTGCACTGGTCAATTCAGAAACTGGAGAGACAGTACAAGTAGTACAATACCCAGAAACGGAAATGGATATCATTTCTGTTCAAAATGGATGGGCAGAACAAGAGCCTGAGACTTGGTGGACGAACCTGTGTATAGCAACTAAAGAACTACTTCAAAAATCAGGAATAAATCCTCAAGAAATAAAAAGTATAGGCATTGCCTACCAAATGCATGGATTGATCTTGGTAGATAAGGATCAGAATGTGCTGAGACCTTCTATTATCTGGTGTGATAGCAGAGCTGTTGATATTGGGAATGAAGCATTTGAGATGATTGGAAAGAAAAAATGCTTAAATCATTTACTTAATTCTCCAGGTAATTTTACAGCATCAAAACTCAAATGGGTAAAAGAGAATGAACCTGAAATATATCAAAGGATAGATAAATTTATGTTGCCAGGGGACTATATAGCCATGAAACTGACAGGTGAAATATCTACTACTATTACTGGATTGTCAGAAGGGATGTTTTGGGATTTTAAGAATAATAAGATAGCCGACTTTTTATTAGAACATTATGGTATTTCGAATGAGCTAATTCCAGAGATAGTAGATACATTCTCCATACAAGGTAAGGTTACTCAAGCTGCAGCAAATGAAACTGGACTGAGATCAGGTATTGCAGTTGCCTATAGAGCTGGAGATCAACCGAATAATGCACTTTCCCTCGGTGCCTTTAATCCTAATGAAGTGGCAGCAACCGGCGGTACATCAGGGGTTGTGTATGGAATAGTTGACAAACCCATCTATGATAACAGATCCAGAATCAATGGATTCGCCCACGTTAATCATTCAATCCAAAATCCGCGATTAGGACTTCTTCTCTGTATTAACGGAGCAGGGATACAATATTCTTGGCTGAAAAAACAAATGGCCGATTCCGAGACTTCTTATATTGATATGGAAAGAATGGCTAGCAACATACCTATAGGAGCAGATGGATTAAGAATTCTTCCTTTTGGAAATGGATCTGAAAGGATGTTGTCAAATAGTAATCCCGGTGCTCAAATCAATAATTTACAATTTAACAAACATACAAGAGCACACTTTTATCGTGCTGGGTTAGAAGGCATTGCTTTTGCTTTTGTACATGGTTTTCAAGTACTTAAGGACTTGGGGATGGATGCAAAAGTTATCAAAGTAGGTAATGACAACTTGTTCCAATCAAAAATATTCTCTATGACAATTGCCAACTTACTTGGGGTTAATGTCGAACTAATAAAAACAACTGGAGCTGCAGGTGCGGCCAAAGCTAGTGGAATCGGAGTGGGGGTATACTGTAACCTTGAAGAAGCTATCAAAACAAATGAAATAGAACATATATATAAGCCTGAAAGCTCGAATGAAGAATTTAGAAAGGCATATGATATTTGGGAGTTGGATTTGACAAGATTGCTGTCAAATCACTTATTGTGAATTGTCGAAAAAAGTTTCACTGTAATCAGGAAAAAAGAAAAAAGGGATGTCAAAAGCAAAAAAGAAATCAAGAAAAAATGCAGTTACTTTAGGAGATAAAGAATATTTCAAAGGCATACCCAAAATAAAATACGAAGGCAAAAAGTCGAAAAATCCTTTTGCATTTAAATGGTATGATGAAGATCAAAAAGTAGCTGGCAAAACGATGAAAGATCACTTTAGGTTTGCGATAGCTTATTGGCATACATTCTGTGGAGATGGTGGGGATCCATTTGGGGCACCTACTAAGAACTTTCCATGGTTGGTAAGTGATGATCCGATCCAAAGTGCAAAAGATAAAATGGATGCGGCTTTCGAATTTATTACTAAAATGGGAGCTCCTTATTATTGTTTTCATGATGTGGATATGGTGGATGAAGGTGCTACGTTGGCTGAATCAGAATCAAGATTACAGATACTAACGGACTATGCATTAGAAAAGCAAAAGGCATCAGGGGTAAAGTTACTTTGGGGCACTGCAAACCTATTTTCTAATCCTAGATATATGAATGGTGCAGCTACTAATCCAGACTTTGATGTGGTAGCATACGCTGGAGGACAAGTGAAAAATGCATTAGATGCCACTATCAAATTAGGAGGAGAAAACTATGTGTTTTGGGGTGGGAGAGAAGGATATATCTCTCTGCTAAACACCAATATGAAAAAGGAAATTGACAACCTCGCTAGATTTTTACACATGGCAAAAGACTATGCTCGAGGTCAAGGATTTAAGGGCACATTTTTCATAGAACCAAAACCTTGTGAGCCATCGAAACATCAGTATGATTATGACTCGGCAACAGTCATTGCTTTTTTGAGAGAATATGATTTATTAAATGATTTCAAATTGAACTTAGAATTTAATCATGCAACTCTAGCGGGTCATACTATGGCTCATGAGATGCAAGTAGCGGCCAATGCAGGACTTCTTGGCAGTATGGATGCTAATCGTGGGGATTATCAAAATGGGTGGGATACCGATCAGTTTCCCAATGACTTGTATGAATTGACAGAATGCATGTTGGTCTTTTTACAAGTTGGAGGACTACAAGGCGGAGGTATTAACTTTGATGCCAAAACACGTCGTAATTCTACAGATTTAGATGATATATTTCATGCTCATATTGGGGGTATGGATGTTTTCGCCAGAGCACTATTGATTGCAAATGATATTCTAAAAGAATCTCATTACAAACAACTGATGAAAGATCGATATTCTACTTTTAATAAAGGGAAAGGGGCAAAATTTGCTAATGGGAAATTAACATTAGAAGATTTGTCTAAAATAGCCAGAAAACAAAGTGAACCTCAAATGAGAAGTGGAAAGCAGGAAATGTTTGAGAATCTGATCAATCAGTATATCTAAGATCTCATCTCACATCGCCCATCCTGTATCCAATAAAGTGTGGACTTGGGTTTTCTGATATTAATATTCGATTTGAATGGTTGTCTACTCCATATGATCCATCTAGTTTTTTTACAACAAATCGCCAGTTTGGATCCAAGTATTCATCTTTATCTAAAACACCAAGTACCAATAGACGCATTAACTTTAAGTCGTTTATTTTCATGCGATTATCCCCATCGATATCAGAGGCTAATATTTGATAATCATCGAATGGAAATAGGCCTAGTAAATTACGTTGCATAAATACCATATCCAATATCGTTATTTCTGCTTCTGTATCATCATCATATTCAATGCTGAGATATTTTGCTGTGGGATCTGCGAATATTGTGTAGCCTCCTTCAGAATCGGTAAATGTTGTGTAAATTATGTCACCTTTTTCATTTTCTAAGTTTATCGATGCTCCTTGGAATGGGCTGTCTTGTTTTAACAGGACACTTCCTGATATTTCAACAAAATTATCTTGGCAAGCTGTACCTGTGACATCTACTACAGTGATTTCAGAAGTTTCAACTGCATAATTTCCATCAGTGTCCCAAGCATATACTTCAACAGTAATCGGACTATTGGCAAAGTCATAACAGTCAAAGAAGATAATACCAGAACTTGGATCTCCAATTGGCGGAGTGTCGGAGAATGTATATTGAATAGAATCGTTTGGCGAACAAAAATCAACAGCTGATGCGACGAAATCTGCCGCCCAAATTTCTACAGTATTTGAAACTGGATCAATAGAAGTACCTATGTTTTGTAGCATGATTATTTCTGGAGGAAGTGTGTCATTTAAGCATTCTGGACAAGTATTGCCACTTGACAATAAGACAGTAGTGCCAACAGTTCCAGATAAGAAATTGCCCGCTAAATCCCACGCGTATACAGTCATTTCTATAGGACTATTATTCATATCTATACATGTGAGAATGACAGAGCTAGAATTGTATTCCTCCAAAAAAGTTGGATCACTTTCAGGAGGTGCATCAGTAAATGTATATCTGATTGAATCCGCAGAGGTGCAGTTATCTGTAACAGAGAGTCCTGTAACAATGGGGAAGAAAAAGTCAATGGCATATATTTCGGCTTCATATGATTCAGAACCTAAAACCACAGATGAGATGTCAATGATGATACCGGTCGGCGCAATCGTATCATTCTCACATTGCCCTTGACTATGCAGAGCACATACGGTGAAAATTACAAGTGAAACAAACTTATTTAGATTTGAAAATGACATTTGTTCCTTTATTTAATGGAATAATAAGCTTTTTGATAAACGTAAGATAGAAAATTATGTAGAAAGTTGAAATTCTATTATTTGGTACATTTTATTTTTCATTTTTTAAAAGTGAACTAGGGAACTGATGTTTTTGTATTTGTTATGATGTATTTAGTGTTTTCCATTATTCTGAGGAATAGAGAGGGGAATTACTTTGGTTATACAGTCTTTTGAAATGAAAATTATCTCAAAGAAATTTTGTGGATGGAAATTGAAGTTTACTTACCATAATTACCTTTTGGCATCCAAAACTGTCACTCAAATGCTCAAAGCTTAACTTTACTGCCTTGTATTCAAATAAACCATCCTAATCAACTCGATTTTTATTAAAATTCACAACCTTCGTGACTCAAATTAAATATTGATCCGGCATGAAATATATTAAGAGTTCTGCGTATGCAGTCATTGTAATTTTGTCTTTGTTTTTACATGATTCAAACGCGCAATCTTGGACCAACTTTAGTGAAGTGAAAACTGCCCAAGAGTTTAAGCAAGTACAGGCAGATTTCGAAAGGTACTGGGATGGAAGAGTTCCAGAAAAAGGAAGTGGATATAAACCGTTCAAAAGGTGGGAATATAAGTGGCAAGAGAGCATAGAATCTGAAGGCAAGATACCTGCGGCGGGTAAACATTTATTGGAATTTAGTAAATTTATCAAGACCTACAAGAGTGATAATAGAGATGCCAATTCTCCTTGGGAAAGTCTAGGACCCAATAGTAATACAAGTGGGTACGCTGGCACAGGACGAGTCATGTCAGTGGGCTTTCATCCCACCAACAACAATATAATTTATGTTGGTTCTGCAGGTGGAGGATTATGGAAAACAACTGATGGTGGATTATCTTGGACTCCCAAAACTGACTTTCTAGGTTCAATTGGGGTGTCAGGTATTGCTGTAGATTATAATACACCCAATACTGTTTACATAGGCACAGGAGATGGAGATGCGTCAGATAATTATTCTATTGGTGTACTAAAATCAACAGACGGTGGAGATACATGGAATACCACTGGATTAGAGTGGAACACGAGCAGCAACTATCTGATCCGAAATATGATCATGGATCCTAACGATGTCAATACAATATTAGTCGCATCTAATGTTGGTATATACAGAACGACCAATGGTGGTACAAGTTGGAATCAAGTCCAAGCGGGAAGTTTCTATGATGTTGATATGAATCCATCAGCAGCAACTAATATATTCTATGCTGCGACGAGTAATGATATGTACAAATCTACCAACAATGGAGCTACTTGGACCCTGGAATATACGGTGCCGAATTCAGGTCGACTTTCGATAGCCACCACGGCAGCTAACAGTACCTATGTATATGCACTATCTAGTGGGACGAGTGGTGGGGCAAATGGTAGCAGTGGTTACAATGGTATATATAGATCAACTAACTCGGGAGAAACTTACTCGTTGATGTCTAGCTCTCCGAATATATTGACATATAGTGCTTCAGGTACAGGAAGTGGAGGTCAGGGATGGTATGATTTAGTAATTGCAGCAGATCCTGACGATGCTAATACAATACATGTTGGCGGGGTCAATCATTGGAAGTCTACAGATGGAGGTGCCAATTGGTCCATAAAGTCGCACTGGTCAGGATCAGGCGCAGTCGCAGTCCATGCAGATAAGCATTTATTAGAATTCCAAGATGACAACACCTTATGGGAAGGAAACGATGGTGGAATATATAAGACAACCAACGGTGGAGACTCATGGACAGATAGGACTAGCGACATGATCATCAGTCAAATGTATAGGATCGGTGTATCTGAATCGAACCAAAGGGTATTGGCAGGACTTCAAGATAATGGCACTAAGAGAAAAGACAATGATGGCACTTGGGACGATGTATTAGGTGGTGATGGAATGGATTGTGCTGTTAGTCCAATAAATGGTAATGTGATGTACGGAGAATCTCAATACGGTAATATAAGTAGATCAACAAATGGTGGTGGAAGCTGGTCTTCCGTAGCCAGTAGTTTGCCAAATGGAGCATGGATCACTCCAATAGCAGTGGATAACGAAAATGCCAACACAGTGTATGCAGGTTACAATCAAGTTTATAAATCTACAAATAATGGAGGTAGTTGGACTACGATTAGTGAATCATTTACTGGATCTAATATGACCAAGTTAGAAGTATCGAATCTAGATGCGAATTATATTTACACTGGATATGGAAATCAGCTTTGGGGCACCGATGATGGTGGTGCAAATTGGACTAAAAAGAGCACGCCAGGATCATTTTCTATGGTCAAAATCTCAAAAACTAACCCCCAAACAATTTATGGGACTTCATCAAATTTTGCTAACGGAAATAAAGTCTATAAATCTATGGATGGCGGTAAATCTTGGATAAATATTTCTGGAAACTTACCTAATATCCCCGCAAACACGATAGCCATTCACGATGATGGCGAAGAAACAATCTATGTAGGTATGGATGTGGGTATTTATTTTAAAAATGAATCAACTCCACAATGGACCTTGATGAATGTTGATTTACCAAATGCACAAATACGAGAATTAGAAATAAAAGAAAGTACCGATCAAATCTATGTCGCAACATATGGAAGAGGAGTTTGGAGAAATTCTACTATAGGAACATTATCCTCTTGTGCAGCGCCTATAAGCTTGTCGATAGATGTAGCCAATGCCACATCTGGTACAGCTTCATGGGAAGCACCAGCAAGTGCACCTGCAAATGGATATGAATGGGCTTTCAATCAAACGACTACCCCACCTGCTTCAGGAACCAGTACTTCTCTATTAACAGTCGATATCACTGGAATACAAACTGGTAATAAATACTACTTTCATTTGCGTTCTATGTGTGCGGCATCTAACTCAAGTTGGATCACATATGGTCCAATTGAAGCAAAATTGACTTGTGGAGGAAGTACTTATGACAGTGGTGGAAGCGTAAGTGATTATGATAATAATGAAAATAACATCATCAATATTTGTCCTACACAGGGGCAAACTGATCTGACACTTACTTTTTCTGCATTCAATACAGAAAGTGGGTATGATGTGCTTTATATTCATAATGGATCTGATACAAACAGCCCTCTATTTCCAGGTGGGGCTACATCCATGTCAAATAATTATCCACTTGGAGGTTTTACAGGGACAAATATTCCTGGACCTTTTACATCTACGGATGTTTCAGGATGTATCACATTGGAATTTAGAAGTGATGGTTCTGTTGTTCGTCCAGGGTGGAGTGCAGATATTTCATGTACGGTAGATGAAAGTTGCCAAGTACCTCTTAATGTTGTGATCAGTGATGTAGGTTCTACAGAAGCAAAGGCAAATTGGGCAGAACCAGCTAACGTACCAATAAATGGATATCAATATGCGGTGACAGAAAACCAAACTCCACCAACTAATGGAACAGCAGAGAGTGGATTGTTAGTTGATATCACTGGATTGATATCACAGACTACTTATTATTTTCATATTAGATCCGTTTGCGCTGATGAAAATTCAAGCTGGGTAACTTCTCCTGCCTTTACAACGAAATTAGGCTGCGGTGGCAATTCCTATGATAGCGGTGGTGCCAATGGAGAATATGGAAACCTCGAAGACATTACCATTGCAATATGCCCAGACGCAGGGCAATCCGACCTTACAATTACCTTCGATGCGATAGGTGTAGAGTTAGGATATGATGCTCTGTATATTCATAATGGCCCTGATATCAATAGTCCTTTATTTCCAGGTGGATCTGTTGCTATGTTGAATAATTTTCCAGTAGGCGGTTTCAACGGAACCAATGTTCCTGGACCATTTACATCTACTGATGTATCAGGATGTATTACGCTTAGGATGTTGTCAGATCAGTCTGTCACTGGATTGGGGTGGAGTTCTAGTATATCTTGCTCAAATGAGTGCTCAACCACAGTCATAAACCTCAATGATTCTGGAAGCGGATCTTTGAGAGCGGCCGTAGATTGCGTTGAGGAAGGAGGATTTGTGGTGATAGATCCAAGCATTTATCAACAGACAATCTTAATCAGTGAACCCATAATCATAGATAAAGAGCTCAGCATATCACCATCTGCCTCTAGCGCATTTCTGATTAAAACCGATCAAAGTGGGCCAGTCTATGACATCTTAGCAAATGGAGTGTTGGAGTTGGATAATATGACAATAATAAGTGGAATTTCAAATACTGCGGCCGCGATAAGAAATACAGGGATTTTAGATCTGAAAGACGTGCAAATAAAGAAAAATGCCAATAACTCTTCTCCTATATCTCTGATTGAAAATAACGGATTACTAAACATAAAAGGGAATGCGGTTGTTGAAAATTAGAGATACTTTAGACTCCTGACCAGTCTTGGGAGGATTGAAAAAGTAATCATGAGAGGACTAAAAGAGGCATTGGAATGCAACAGGCTTAATCTTTTTAATATCTTGGTTTATCTAAGGGACTAATGAACAAAATTATGCATTGCAAGGCCGTTAATCGACTGCCTGAGTGGTTACTATTCGTTTAAAATGTGAAATTTACTAATATCAAATCACGATAATCTTGAAATATATATATGGATCTCTTTAATCCCAGTAGAATATCAAATCTTCTCCCTCATGGAGGCGAAGTGACCTACTATGGTCCGATCATGCACGCAAGTAAAGCTGTGGAATACTACGATTTATTATTGAAAAAAATCAATTGGCAAAACGATCAAGCCATGATGTTTGGTAAGTTGATCATCACCAAGCGGAAAGTAGCTTGGTATGGTAGCAAAGAATTTTCTTATACTTACTCTAAGATCACAAAGACAGCATTGCCGTGGACACAAGAACTGCTAGAACTCAAGGAAATGGCAGAACAGGAGTCTGGTGAGTCATACAACTCATGCTTACTCAATCTATATCATACAGGGGAAGAGGGGATGGCATGGCACAGTGACGGTGAGAAGGATCTCAAAAAGAATGGTGCAATTGCGTCTATGAGTTTTGGGGAGGATCGTAAATTTGCATTCAAACATAAAGAGACAAAAGAAACTGTCTCTCAAGTATTGGAAAAAGGTAGCCTTCTGGTGATGAAAGGTACAACTCAAGAGAACTGGTTACATCGATTACCTCCAACTAAAAAGGTCAAGTCACCAAGAATAAATTTGACATTTAGAACGATTGTCAAGAAATGAAAATTGATATCATAAGAGATTCTAGTTAAGATATAAAATCACGTATTTTTACTCTATTTTTAAAATTTCGAGCTCCTTATTTTGTCAAGTCAATAAAGTGAAATACTGTTTTATTATCGATTAATACCTATCATATTATGTTAGCGGCACAAACTACAGAAAAGCAATACGAAGACCGAATCAAATTGTCAATGTCATTTGATACGAACAAAATGTTGGCAGAATTCGAAGAGCTGAAACTTGCTCATTTTCAATACTTACATTCTCCGATGCTTGCATCGGGGTCATAAAAAAGATGTTTTTGCATAAAAACGCC
>CAXBGT010000200.1:0-10027 GCA_963975265.1 uncultured Saprospirales bacterium | reverse complement strand
GAGAGTCTGTATCGAATAAGTCCTTTCTAATTATTCCTCCTTGCGCATCAGCGAACATAGTCATAGCATCAATCATGTTGTTGCCAAAATAAATGCTGTAAGGAATAGCAGCATTTGCCTGTTGATCGCTTGCTTCACAATAATTAAGGAAGTATGATGGTGAATTGACATTGTCAACTCCTGGTCCATAATGCAATACCATAACCTCCCCTGGTGCTAAAACAACTCCTTTGGGTACAGTATAACTTTCCACAACTCCCGATATTAACGTTCTGTCAATAGTCAGGCAACTAATATCATATGTTGAAGGACCGAAATTTGTAATTTCAATATAATCATCACCTGGGATAGCACATTTAATTGTATATAGATCAGAACCAGCAGTCTTACTGCTCACTCCATATACTTGTCCTACCGCATCAATAGTAATACCTGCGAAATCTATAAATGTATCTCCTAGCTCTGTAATCGCTCCAGTAATCACATCCAACGTGCCTATGTAAGCTGTCGCTGATGCAGCTGTGTTGTAAATAATATAGACATCTCCACTCAATGGATCAGTTGCTATATCAATAGCTGTAGTAATCGCATCGCCTGATGATGTCATTGCTACTGCAGCTCCAACTGTTGTTCCTGTTCCTGGAATAAATTCATAAAGATTATTGCTTGCTTGATCAACTCCATAGTAAGAAGTTCCTACGATGGCAAATCCAGCTAGTGGGAATGCTTGGTCATATGAACTTAGTGTTAAGAAATCTCCAGTAGTAGATACTGTAAATATATCACCATTTACATCCATGGCAATAAATTTCATAACAATCGGATCCCAGACCATCCCAGTGACTTGACCAGCCGGATCTAGGCCTATTGTATTTCCAGGGAAGTGATTTGGTTGTACACACTTACCTTGGAAATAAATTTCTTCAAAATATTGGTTACCTGCCGTAGCTCCTGAATAATGATATAAAATATCATCTTCTGGATAATAGACTAACCCTTCACCCATATCTCCATTTCCAAGTTGGAATAGCGTATCACTAAAGCATTGGAATTCATCCACGATTGGTGGAGGATTCATACCACCAATAAGCGCATCAGCATCTTGTGTGATTTCACTAATCATCAATAACGGTTGATTCTGTATTCTGTAGGTAACAGTTGAAGTTCCTACGTCGAAAAAGTTGTCACTTGCATCATCCAGTCCTGTACCAACAACAGCACCATCCTGAACAATCTGGTAAGTTTTAACCAATTCATCAGCACATAATTCCTCTGCTAAAGCACCAATGTTTTTCACAACTGCACCACATAACCAATCATCATTAGTTTGAGTTACATCACCAGGACAAGTAATTGTAGGAACATGATCGAAATGATTCACAGTTACTTTAACTTCACAAATCGTTTTGTTTCCAACGCCATCAACAGCCTGGAAAATCAAAATCGTAGTACCAATTGGGAACCGATCTCCTGTACTAAGTCCTGTACCATCTATTTGAGTCACCACTGGCATCACACAATTGTCTTCTGCTAGAGGTAAAGCGAAATTGACAAACGCGTCGCATTGATCAGTTTCTGTATTTTGAATTACTCTTGGGTAAGGGCAATTGATGAAATATGGAGGATCATTGTCTTCGACTGTTACGTTGAAGCTACAAGTTGTATGATTACCAACTGCATCTTCAGCATAATAGCTAACGGTTGAAGTCCCATTTTCAAATTCATACTCGGCTTCAAATAATTCTGCTAAAGGTACACCATCTAATGCGGAGTCAATTAGTGCATCTAAATAGAAAGGTCCCTCAATAGTGCCATCTGGATTTGTAATAGTATAGCTATACTGAGTGACAGCACAATTGTCATAAGGTAAGGCATGGAACCATTCATATTGTCTTTCACACACTATAACCTCTGTATCAAAATCATTGGCACCCATACAATCAATTTCAGGTCCTTCTAAAAGGTCTGCATTATCACATGAGCCGGAAGTGAATAATTCACATCCTCTTGCATCTACAAGGGTAACCGACCAAACAGGTTCTGTATAATTTACTCTAAGTATGCCCAGATCTTGTGAAAAATCTGTTATAGTATGATCTGGAGTTGTGTATAAGTAAGAACCATCGAAATCATCCGGGATACCATCTCTATCCACATCTAAGCTGGCGCCTGTATATTGGATAGTGTATGGTTCTCTTCCTCCGGTAAGCGTACCTAGATCTACAATTCTGTTTTCTACTTCTATACACTCGCATGTTGGATCGGGAAGTGTTAATGGTTGCCGAATTTCGAATACATCATGTACCATTACAAAACAACCAGTTAATAATTGTCCATTTTGCTGATTGATTTGTGTACCGATGGCTAAAACATAGGAAACGGTCACGTATCCGGAACCTGTTCCTAATGTATATAAACCATCCTGAGTAATGGACCCGGGATCGTTTGTCGATCCTATATCAGGTAGGAAGGCTGAAATACCGAAAGCACCGACTACATCTGGTCCTAGTGTCCCTACATTCGCATGAAGAATATTATTCCCTTCAGGGTTTACAATAGCAATGTATGGCTCAAGATCAAATACTCCTCCGAAAGGTTCTAAACAAGTTTCAGGTGCATCTAAATTCAACTCATATCCGTCAAAGAAGTCAACCACATTTACGATAGCAAAACAAACGGATTCATTCATGCTGTCGTCAATGACACGAAGTCTGATATAATTAGCGCCCTCTTCGGAACAATCAAAATCAAGGAATTCTGACCAGTTCGTTCCATCCTTTGAAATTTGTATGTCTACACCTACACAATTATCTGAACTACCTCCGTCGACGTAGAAACTTCCTGCCATTTGGTCTGCATATATGGTTACACTTCCTGCATTGTCCAACTGTACAACTAAGTCCACACAAACGGCATGTGGTTTTTCATTATCCTCTACGGTGATCGTAAAATTGTCAATTTGAGTTTCCAAAGGATCATCAAAATCTCCATCCTGATTGGAATCATTAAGTAGTGTATACGTTATCTCAGTCTCACCCACTTCAAAATTATGACTATCTGGCACATTTATGTCTCCGGGAGTCATAGAATTTATTTCGAAAAGAGTCCCGCTTACCGCGTCATTAAAGCTATAATTTAGGATACTGAAACACCCTCCGACTCCTTGATAAGGTACCAGACCATTTAAGAAGGCTGTACATTGGTCAACGTCAGTTCCTATGGTTAAATCATTGGGAACCACAAGAGTAGGTGCCTCCGAAGTTACACTCACATTAAAAGTGCATTTTTCAGGATTTCCGTTACAGGAAACTGCCGTATACTCAACTTTGTAAACACCTGGTGGGAGCAAAGAGCCTGGTACAGGACCGAATGTTTGATAAATTCCCTCTTCAGTTATAGCTGGAAGCAGAACTAATGTGCTTGTCCCGCTATACATGGAAGTATCGATTAAAGGATTTAAAGGATCATTAACTATACCCATATACGGAAGTACATGCTCATCGCAAGAACTATGCACCGTAGGAATGGACCAATTTGATGCAATATTACATATCAAGGATTGTGCAAAAACGTAACCATCAGTATTACAATTTGCGAATATTGGTGGATCATAACTTTTAACAGTAACGGTAGCATCTCCACTGTTGGACCAAGCCATATTAATATCGCAGTTTAAAGCTGCAAGGACATCTTCTATTATTGCTCCTACGACCGGAATAGCTCCAATAGGAAGTAATTCAAGAAGGGAAATTCCATCACTGACAATAGGCCCGCATACCGCGCTTGGAGCATTTGGCCAAGCTGCAACCAATCGTACATTGATGGTTCCATTACCCACAACATTATTGGGTATTGTAAAATCAGAGGAAGATGGAAATCCCTGAGTAATCCCTAAGTCATCTCCTTCAATAATATAGTCAAATGCTCCATCGCCGTCAGTATCTGCTACAAGTTTCCATGCACCTCCGTTTCCACCGACAAAAAATGCCAAACCATCAAATATCATTTCAAGTAAAGACTTATCGCATTGAAGAAGATTATAAATGGACTTTAAAGGACATATTTCAAAGATTCCCAAATCAATACAAAATCCGAAGATATCACAAAGCGTACCTATTCCCGGAAGATCTTCAATATTCGGTCCACCGCCATTAGGGACATCAATACCAAGGAAGGATGCATTAAAATGACCACTTACCATTTCCTGGCTACATGGGATTACACCATCATCCATATCAACATCTGTCGTCAATAGATCAAATGGTAAAGAAATGGTAAAGAGTGATCCACAGGCCAATTTTAAAGTAGGGTTTGTGACTACCTCGCATGGAGTAGCAGCGTTAACATCACAATCATCTGGAAAAATTCCTTCGGCTCCACAACCATAACCGTCATTATATACTACGAATTTTTTGCAAGTCTGATTAAAACATGACATATCAGCATCCATAGGAACACCAGTACAATTTAAAGGTGCACTTAATGAATCTACGAGGCAAATATTATAAGTATAACTTCCCGCATCATCCATAGGCGGCGTAGAAAGTTCAATCTGCGTCTCAGCGTTATTTACAATGGCTGTTGCCTCTGCATTATTACTTGTAATGTCAAATGTTTGATTGGGTCCGGTTGAATTCACAGCTATATTTATAACAACAACTGATTTACCGTCATTACAAACAGGCGAACTTGTACTAATCTCAAATTCAGGTTTTGGCATAAATGTTACCATCATTTTTGCTTGGGAAGATTTATCTTTGCAATTTTCTTTTGAAACCGTATAAATTACTTCTTTACAAAAGAATCCATTTACGGCATCAGCCTCAGTCAGCGTGTATAAAGGGGTTGGCTCCATGGTGCCATCTGTAAGCAACTTCAAGACAGCGTCACCATTTACCGTAAAGCTTCCTCCGACATCTGTGGAATAATCCTGGGGAAACATTTCATATAAATTAACAACAGCTGAATCTTCCCGGCATTCAAACAAGGTGGGTACGATGGTAGCAATCGGTTCTCTTAATAAAAAGAACTCCTTTGAGGAAGCAACTTTGCAACCATCAGCATTTGTCCGTATTAAGAATAACTTGTAAGGGGACTGGGTGGGGGGTATAGTATTGTAATCGGTTATTGGATCAAAATCATCGTAACTGACCATTAAATCTCCTGTACCAGTTTGTGTAAAACCAACGGGAAGGCAATCCATTGTCAAGCAGGGTCCTGATACTTCCTCTCTGTAAACTGACATATCCGAACCAAAGATTGTATCCATGGTAATACACGTCATATCATCCATAGGGAAATCCGGTAGAGCAGGATATGTAACAGTACAATTTTGGCTTCCAAGATCTATTTCACCAGCATCGACCATATCCGGACCATCTATAGTTGCGGCATACGCTCCAGTATTATCTACAATAACTTCGATGTAATATTCACCTGCAGATACACCTGAAGGACATACTCCATTACAATATAAGAAAGAGGCTCCTGCAAGGGATCCACCTGCACTGTTTGTTAAACCTGTTATTGCATCAAAAACAAAATTTAAACCACTTGGCAGTGCACTATCATCGGGATTACTGATGATTAGTGTGGTAGAAAAAGTACCATCCACCATGTTTGGTGTTTGGTCATTGTTGCAAACGCAGTCATTACTTGTCGCAATAGGAGGAGCAAACATATGCACTACATCCCCAGAAGTCACAAAAGTACTTTCCTCCATAGAAGAAGCTGCCGCAGTATTCATTATGGAGGTGGCGACATTATCTAAATTAACCGTCACACTGAAAGTTACGGTTGTTGATTCACCTGGAAGTAATTGAGAAATTATCCAATTAGGACTCAACGGTGACGAAACAGATGGAGGAATTCCAGAAACATAACTGAGACTTCCTGGAACCAAAGTTGTGTTCATAGGAGCCTCATCTGTTATCATAACTTGATTGTTAGTCTCTGTATCAGACATATTGGATACAGTCAAATTATATTGTATGGCATCACCTAAATGTACAGGATTCGCTGTAGAGGACATTTTTGTAATGCTTAGCGTTTGTGCCGCAAGTTGAGTTCCGGTACCGAGCATAATAAAGAGAAATAGAAAACCGAGAAGGTTAGATATATTTCTACTGAAGTTTCGTCGCCTTGAATACCTCGTGATGGTAGGTTTGATAATTTTTGCCATTGTTTTGTTTGTTCCGATTTATTGATAAATACACTACTTAAAATTTCAAGTCTTCCAATAGGAAGGGAAAGAATTTAGAAAGTTCTGTTTTTGATTTTTTATTAATATTGATATAGCTCCATGTGTTGCCTTTGTCTTCTGATAAGGCAATCATTTTTTGGACTTCTACATTGTCAGTATTTTGATTATTGAAGGTCACATTTTGAGAAATGACAACTTGTATGTTGTCATCTAAAGTAGCAATTGATTCGATATCATTTAATGAAATATCTTTTATCGCAACATTTTTAAATTTGAGATCATTCATGGTATTTCGGATGACTTCCATGAAGTTTGCCCGGCCACCATATGACTCCACTAAGGAAGGATGGTTATAATCAGTGAATTTTGAGTAGTCTTCTGAAATCATCGCTTGACCCATATCATAAACTTGAGTTTTAAATACATTTTGCAACTCATTTCTATCTATTTCTGCGGATGATGAATAATTAAAACCCCAGTATCCAATTAATCCTATTGCTATTATGGACAATGAAGTGGTCAAAGGTGTAATCAAAGACTTTTTAACTTTGTCTTTTGACGGTTTAGAAAAATATTGAAACCATTGAATGACCAACCAAACAATGAAGACAGAGAAGGAGGCTAGAATTAATACGTAGACGCCATATTCTAAATGGTATCCTGCAGTAGCAGATGCCAATAGTGGATTGTCCTCTTGATAATTAGATTTTTCAAAATTGTAGTTGAATAATTTTCTATAAGAAGATAAACACAACAGAAGACTTAATATTCCAATCGTTACAGAAGAAAAAGTAGACATTCGTCTTTTTCTTAAACCGATTACTACTGTAAAAAGAATTACGGAAAATGCAAAACCTGTTACAAGTCCATCGCCAACGTACCCATGAATGGTTAGGTTCATTTTAGGATAAGTTAACCAAGGCATAAATGAAGCCGAAATTCCTAAAAGGGAAAAGAGTATGAGTAGGTGCTTAGCTTTCATAGAGCCCATTTTTTAACTGCCGAAAACCAATATAAGTACTGATAATTACTGTTCCTGAGATCGTCGCACTTATAATATGCGGAGAAGTTCTGACTGGTGTCGTTGTCAAAGTTACAGCTAGGGCGTCTGCCGAGTAAGAACCATAAAAGCCGAAAGTGGGACATTGACCATAACTGTAAGTGGCCAGAAATAATAACATAGCATAAAGTTAAAATATGTAGTGCTTTGATATAGTATTGATTAAATAGAATTGAAAAAGGTTCACAACTTTGGGACGTAATACTTGGGTTAAATTTCATGGATTAATATTAACTTTTAACTGATATCTTATTTATAGTTTAATCGCAAAGTAGTATTTATTTTGACTTAATTGTCTGTTGTAACAAATTTTCTTCATATTTAAATTAAAATATATTTGATTTTAAAAATAAAATTACAGGTAGGAAAATGGGTGTATGACAAAATGCAGAAAATGGTTAAATTGTGTCACCACTTGAGTTATAATTAATATTATATAGTCAACTACTAGGCATGGATAAGCAAGAAATAAGAGCTTCCATCCTGAGATCAGTCGAGCAAGAGATAGATGCGTGGCTGGATGTAGAACCAAAAATTACAGATGCGTTTGACTATGAGAAAACGCTATTTGACCGTACTGTGATAATAGGGAGGTTGATGTTGGAAAACAGTAGAGGGGAACCACCAAAGGACAGAAATAAAAAAAAACGGTGCTAACCATATTTGGGAGAGTAGCTTTAAGAAAGAGTCATATGTTGCATCACAGTGCTTTTAAGATCACAACTTATATGCAATCAATGATATGCCTATTGTCTCATAATGTAGTGTTTAGCGAAGCTTCTAGTTTACTCAAAGAATTATTGAACCTAAGCCTTAGTGCAAAACAATGTCAAAGAGTGAGCCAATGGTATGGCGATCAAATAAATCCAATCATTAATGCAAACCAAATAGATTTTATACCTCAATTAAGTCCCCCTAAAAAAGATGACATCTGTTATGTGATGATGGATGTATGTTGTATACACGTGATGACGGGTGGAAAGAGAATAAATTAGCTAGAATATTCTATGATAGGGAAAATATCAAAATCCAGGAAAATAGAAATGAAATAGTCAACACAGTTTATGTCAGCCATCTAGGAGGTATTGATAAGTTTCTTCCAAAACTAGAGCGTCATACGGCACTACTAAAGACACCAAAGGTATTTATAGCCGATGGAGCGAAATGGATATGGAGTTGGGTAGATGATAGTTGCCCAGTATGCGTGTAAATACTGGATTATTATCATGCTGTGGAGAAATTAGAGGCATTTGCTAAAATTCAATTTAGCGATCAAATAAAGCGAAAAGAATGGATGGCTATTCAAAAAGAATTACTGATGATAGATAGAGTCGAAGATGTAATACTAAATATTAGAAAAACTAGATCAGTAAACACATCAGCCAAGGAATCAAAGATGAAAGTTATCAGATATTATGTAGAACACGAATATAGAATGCAGTATAAGACGTTTAGAGATAAAGGATTATTGATAGGGTCAGGCCCAATGGAGGCAGCACATCGAAATGTGACCCAACAGCGAATGAAACTGTCAGGACAAAAATGGTCGATTAAAGGTGCAAATGCAATTGCCAACCTCAGGTGTTATCAAAAAAGTAATAAATGGGGTATTATCAATGATTTAATTAAAATTGCAGCTTAATATGCATTTTGTCATACACCCGGGAAAATCCAATTAAATTGAAAATAAAATTATTCTTCTACCTTTGATAAAAATCCTTCAATTACTTTATTTGAATTCAACAAAAAAAACCAATTATTTTATTTGTTTCGTTTTTTGGAATATTTACAGTTATTATAACGTGGATTGAGTATACCAGACTGGAGGTGATTTTAAAAGGTTATGATGGTGATGGGGTTTTCTTATCCATTCTTTTTTCGATCATTTTCTTGATCAATATATATTCCGGGTATAAGGGAGGACTAAAAAATAAAAAGATAACAAACATTATTACTTTCATTTTTGCGGCTATTATCTTCTTATTGAGTGTTTATAAAATATATGCGGTTTATGTCGATGTTTTTAATTTCGCGAGAAATGATCCTATCACGAGTTATGCAGGTGCAGGAGTAAATTTGATATCCGGGTTATATGTGATATCATTTCTTAGTTTTATATGTTTACTGGTCTTAAGCCTTGGAGTATATTTCACAAAGAATAAACAACTTATTATTTTAGTTTCGATTCTACTCTTGTGAGGTACGGTCACATATCTGATTTACAATTCGATTAAGAATGAAAATCGATTAGACAAAATAGAGATTGAAGAAAATTTGCATACTCATTTTGATAATATGAGTAATGCTTTAATATCAAAGCGATCAGATCAATTTGTTGAATACATGCACCCTATATTGTATCAAAGTATTGGTGGTCGGGATAAAATGATAGAACTAATGACTGCGCTTTATGAGGATGTGGAAATCAAAGAAAGTAAAATCATCAAAGTCTTAAAAACCGAGACCAGAGGAGATATCATTCAGACTTTACTAATGCAAAGATTTATAATTATAAATGGCTCCGAAGAAGTCATTTCATCCAATCAATCATTTGCATTTCCTTACGATGGTGGAAGGACATGGAGTTTTGCTGGTATTGAAGATCGTACTTTTGATGAGATGAAGAAGATATTACCTGAATTGTTTGAGGAGTTGCGATATTTGTAAGGTAATATTCTAGAGAAAAAACTATGACTTCTTCTTCTTTTCAACCTCCGCAATCAAATCAGGAAAAAAGGCATTAAATCCATCTTGAATCTCATCAA
>CAXBGT010000199.1:0-10065 GCA_963975265.1 uncultured Saprospirales bacterium | reverse complement strand
TGATGTAGCTGTTAAGCCTAAGATCAGTGTATCGATTACTGGAGAATCAGCGTATTGTGAAAGGGATAAATTATTGCTTGCTGCAATAGGGGATGGGACATTAAATTATTCATGGAAAGGACCCAATAATTTGATAGGTATGGACTCAATTTTGTCAAAGCCCAATCTCAATAGTGCTGCAGAAGGATACTACCAAGTGATCTCAACAAATGGTGGTTGCTATGATACGGCGGGTATTGATATATTGGTGCTGCCGACACCAACACTTACTCTTGATGAGGTAATCATGACTGATTTTTGCACGCCTGTTACACTGAACCCAGTTATCACAGGAGATAGTGATGTGAGCTACCAGTGGTTTCCATTCGAAGGGTTGGATTGTTCTGATTGCTCTAATCCTCAGATCCAGCCATTGGTACAACCTACCTACCTACTAAGAGTAGAAAATGATTTTTCATGTACAGATAGTGCAGAGGTCAAAATTGTTCTAGATAAGGTCAAGTTAGTATACGCTCCTAATGTATTTCAATTGGCTTCGACTTCAGGGAATAATCAATTTGCTATTCTTCCAGGTTGTATCGTACATTATGTTCATACTTTTAACATTGTTGATCGGTGGGGGAATACAGTGTTTAGCACCAGCGCAGGTTCGCCAATTGATGTTTTAGGTGCTTGGGATGGCTTCATCCAAGGTAAACAGGGAAGTATGGGTGTGTATATTTGGTTTGCTAAAGTAGAACTAGTAGATGGGAGCATCCAGTACTTGACTGGGGATGTTACTTTGTTGGAGGAATAGGTATAGGGCTTTGATTTGTGATAAAGCAAAATTAGCATCAAGCGCAGACTGATTGAATTGAACATCATAATTCATCTAAAAAAGCTTCAGGGTTTCAGTCCTTCTTTTGCATGCCTCGATACTTTTCATTTCTTCGCCAGCTTCTCTTATTCCAACGACCTGTTGAGCTTTGATGTCTATTATATGTGATAACATTGACAATTATTGATCGATGCTATGTTTTACAAACATAAGTTATTCGTAAAGATCAAATGTATTTGATGATCGTCTAGGTGTGATTCATGTCTTCAAATATAGAAAAACAAATCATGGAAGAAATAATACCCATCAATAATTATCTATCTTAGCCGACTGACACAGAACTAATTTCTAATGCAAAGTATTTACATGGATTCAATTCAAAAAGCAAACTTAAGAGGTAAACTATTTCGTCATCTTGATGGCATTGTCATCGCTCCATCTGCATATTCTTTAAAGCAACATGGAGTAACGGATTATCTGCTGCAAAATAAACGTGTAGCGCTAAAAGATCTTACTACAAGATTCAAGGCCAATGAAGGGTATTTGAATGTCGCACTTAGAGGACTCTGTTCTCAAGGTTGGCTTGTTCAAAATGTAGACCATCATAATAATGCTGTTAGTTTTGAAACCAATGAGGCATCAGAAATAGCTTTCAACTATTTTTATCTCTATGAAGATGTGGTAGACTTATTAAAAATGTCTGAAAATTACCATCAGCGAAAATTTGAGATTGAGCCATTTTTAAAGTTGGAAAGCATTTATGAAAAATATAAAACTAATTATGGAATAAAGTTATCTAAAAATCAACTTCAGCGAGAAATAGAAGCGCAAATATTGATGCATATTGAAGGGATTATTGTGGGACCTACTATTGTACACATGGGTATGACGGGTATGTTTCATAAGTACTTTATGGAAGCTAGATTTAGGGCCGAAGAATTTCATGAAAAGTATCAAGAATTTGATAAGCTGCTTAAGATTCTTTCAGATCTCGGTTGGTTTAATGTAAAAAATGGTTCATATGAATTTAATGAGTTTGGATTGTTCTTCGCCAAAAGGGCAAGTGCTTATGGAGTTACAGTTTCTTATCTTCCGACACTTAGGAAATTGGACGACTTGATATTTGGTGACCCAATGATCTTACATAAAAGAGCTAGTGATACCAACGAAGCACATGTAGATAGGGAAATGAATATATGGGGAAGCGGCGGTGCCCATAGTACCTACTTTAAAGTGGTAGATCAAATCATTATAGACCTTTTTAACAAACCAATAGAGGAACAACCTAAAGGCATACTTGATATGGGATGTGGGAATGGCGCGTTTCTAAAACATTTATTTTCAGTCATCGAAAGTCAAACTTTCCGTGGCACTGTTTTGGATGAATTTCCATTGCAGGTCATTGGAGTAGATTATAACAATGCGGCATTAAAAGTCTCTAGAGCAAATCTCATTCAAGCCGACATCTGGGCTAAGATAATTTGGGGAGACATTGGAAATCCTAAGCTCCTTGCCAAAGACTTGAGAGACAATTATAATATCGAATTGGAAGATTTATTAAACGTAAGGACTTTCTTGGATCACAATAGGATTTGGGAACAACCCCAAGGAAATCTGTCAAGAAAGAGTACTTCAACTGGTGCGTATACTTACCATGGTAAAAGAATAGATAATAATCTAGTTGCAGTATCGCTTAAAGAACATATTAAAAAATGGACACCTTATGTTGGGAAATTTGGGTTATTACTTATCGAATTGCATACTGTGAAACCAGAATTGGTTGCCAAAAATATAGGAAAGACAGCGGCTACAGCATATGACTTGACCCACGGATATTCTGACCAATATATTTTGGAGGTAGACGAGTTTTTAGAACTAATTCAAGAAGCTGGTTTGAGCCCAGATATGGATAAGTTTAGAAAATTTCCTAATTCTGAATTGGCTACTGTTTCTATTTGTTTATTGAAATCTAGTGGTGACACTATTAATGGAATGAGAGAATTATAAAATGATGGAAAGTGAGAATGCTAGGATGATGGGATGCTAGAATGATGGAATGAGAGAATTATAAAATAATCAAATGAACCTTACAATAGAGGTTTCGTCGATTAGATAAGCTGTTTAGGGTGAAAAATATTCATTGTTATGTATTTACCTGTATAATACTAAAACATCAAACAGTTAGAAATGAAATTATATGCAGCTTCAGATTTTTTCGAGAACTTAATTACAGAAACAGATCGTAAATCTGAAATTAAGGTATATGAAAGTTTTATTAAAATTATCTCTGAATTGGAGAACCGTGATTTTGAGGAGGACGAGTTGCACGATATAGAAGACAATCTGGATGTTCTTGGATTAGATTCAGATCCAAGTAATAGGAAAAAGTTCTACAGAAATAGCCTGAATGAGTTAAAAAAGTATTTGAAAGATGAGCACTTTTTAATTTCTGAAGGATATTATAAAGCATTAGGTATAGCTCTTGGATTAGCATTTGGAGTGGCTTTTGGATCTGCGATAGGAGTGAGTAATGGCCTGATTTTCGGAATGTTAATCGGATTAGCAATTGGTGCTAGCAAAGACTCTGAAGCAGAAAAACAAAATCGAGTTTTGAAAACCACTTGAAGTTGGAAGCCCTGCATACTTCAAAGACCTAAATGTTGATGACCTCAATATGTCGAGTTTTATGTTTAGCCAAGCCTTTCATATTACGGTTGTATCTATATTCCATTTTGAATCAGAAATGGTATGATTCATTTTGCCATAACTCATTCTGTTTAAGATTAACTTCCCTACATGAAACTTTTGACACAAGAATATAGAGAACACTGGAATACTGCTAGCAAAATGTTTTTTAGATTATTGTTTATCTACTTTGTACTATATATTCTTCTTGCATTTTTGAGCCCACTATTTGAAACGCAGTATAGATGGATTGGTAAAGTCACTTTTGGAATTGGGTACGAATATGAAGTAAGTGGAAATGGTAGTGGAGATCATACTTTTGCTTACTTAACTTTATTTGTAAATGTAGTTTCAACGATTGTAATATTTATTATTTGGACCCTATTAGACAGGAAACGGGGTAACTATAATGAGCTTCAATATTGGTTTTTTGTATTTCTTCGTTTTGTCCTCATTGCAGCAATGATTGTTTATGGTTTTGTGAAAGTTTTTAAAATTCAATTTCCATCAGCTTCATTAACACATTTACTTGATCCTTTAGGTGATTTTTCTCCGATGGGGTTAGCATGGACGTACATGGGTTTTTCCAAAGGCTTTAATGTGTTTGTTGGTTTATTAGAGATAGTAGGAGGCTTACTTTTAATCCCTAGACGCACACAAACTCTTGGTGCGTTTATAGTAATGGGTGTAATGACTCAGGTAGCAGTAATGAATTTCTGTTATGACATTCCTGTCAAGCTATTTTCTGTTCATTTAATCTTAATGGCAGGGGCGATTTTTATAACTGACCATAGATTTTTTGATGTATTCATTAATAACAAAAAGGTAGAAGGTTATAATTATTATCATCCTATTAAAAGTGCTAAATATCATAATGCCATTTTTTGGGTTAAATCAATAGGTCTATTTATCATAGTTAGTTTCATATCTTTTAACTTGTATACTACAATGAATCATAGAGGTGAGAATAGAAAAAAACCATTACTATATGGAATCTGGGAAGCATCGTCTTTTGTGCAAAATGGAGACACACTACAAGCTATAGTTACCGATCACTATAGATGGCGTTATCTTATAGTTGATTTAAAGGATGAAGCAACTGTAAAAACGATGGATGATATAAAACATCAATATAAATTTGTACCGGATTCTACTACTCAAAAAATAATGATTCACCTAAAGGATTCTGGACCCGAAATATATAATTTCAACTATGAAAATCCCAATCCCAATTATCTTATACTTGATGGAATTATTGGGTCCGATACTTTAGACATCAAATTTATTAGAAAAGATCACAAAAAATTCAATTTGAAATCTCGTGGTTTTAATTGGATTAGTGAGCGACCGTATGTTAAATGATATTGGTAATGCTAAGAAATAATACTTATGAAAGATAAAAGAAAATTAGGAATAGGAATGGCGATAGGGATTGCCATCGGATCTGTAATTGGTATTGCTGTCGATAATATCGCTATTTGGGTAGGGATTGGAGTCGCATTGGGTGCATGAATGGGCGAATAAGTTAAACAACAATAATAACGAAGAGGAACGGGAATAGGAGCTATAACGCTATGGCGTTAAAAACTACTGTGATAGAGTCAATATAATTATCATGTGAAGGAAAGAGCGATTATCAATTTTTTGCTGTAAACATCGCAATCCCAATCAACTTCTATTTTCTGTCGAGTACGTCCATTGTGTAGTTAATGAATATGATTGATAAAGGAAATTGGAGTATACTAATGTACAACCAAGTTCCATCCTGCAAGTATTCTTAACATTGCATCCACTGATAGATTAACTGACTTTGCTTGTCCAGCCATATCAACACTTGGTTGATGAGGTGTCAATGCTGAAATATGGACATTATCTGTTGTCAAAGGGATGCGATTTTTGTCCCAATTACAGGGATTACTCCAATTTGCACTCAAGTCACCATTCCAAATATTTATATCTGAACAAATACTATCTGGAAGGTTGTCAAGTAGTGCTTGGTACTTCTTAGCAGTGACAGAATAAGGTGGTAAAACATCTATATCTGGTAGAACACCCCAAGATCCATATACACTTTCTTGCACAGTGGCTAAGCTGAAATTAGTAGCTAGTTTGCACCCCCATAACCGAATACTATCATGCATAGCATTATACATATCATACATTTCTTGGCTATTCTGGGCTTCCCACATAGCATTTTGATAGTCATAGGGCACACCAAAGGAATTGCCAACAAAATGCTGTCCTCCTTCATACGTTATCACTTCTTTACCATAGACTTGTACATTTCTATAGTCCTGCTTCACTACTTGACTGAATATCGCAAAGCTGTTGCTTGTGTTAAGCATGATATCTTGATAAGTGCTAGTTGCATCCAATACTGGATTACCTTGGTCAGAATGATCTAAACCAAAGTAATGCGTCGGAGATCCATAGTCCCAATCATCTGAACTTAATTGAGACAATATCTCTTCATTTAGAGAATTAAAACCGCCTTGTATTCCTAGGACCCGTTTGACTCTACACTCCTCGCCGCTAAACTCATTATGCCAAATGTCAAAGACATTTTTAGCCTTTTGAGCCATAGCTCTACCATATGATAGATTTGATGGCTTATTTTCATTATTGTAATGGGCTTGGTCGAATATCCAGTTCCAGACTTCATTGGAGTATTCTAAATATATTGTAATATTATCATCTAAACCTTCTCTAAATAGCGAAGCCATTTCTGAAATAAAATTATCATCAGCTTGATGAGGTACACATATCCAAATATCTTGCTGGGTCTGATTGGCTAGCTCAATCATCTTCTCATATGGAACACCTGCAGCTGTAGAATAAGTGAAAAAACTTTCTGTTGACCGCTCTGACCACGTAACTAATGGGCTGTGATTAGTAACACCCCAATCCATAAATCTCAATACATCAAATGGTTCGATTTTATCCGTAAAACTTTGATAAAAGGGTTGATTTATTAAGTCAGTATTTTCATCTGAAAGCGTCAGTACCCTAAAGTTTCTAAGATGATTACCATCCGTAGATTGTTCTATATTGATTACTATATTACCAGGTCCTGCAATGAACTCTAACCTGTTTGGCTCATTTGACTGCACAGAACTTCCAAATATATCTATGGCACCTACACCGTCGTATAATAGAACGTAACTACTGTCAGGTCTTAAGTTGCCACCGTCAGAAGAAATTACAAATCTAACCATCGTCGCTCCGATAGAAGTAGGTTGGGGTAAAAAAGTTGGATACCCTGATGTATCAAAAAACATTTGATCTGTCACATTTGCATCCCAGCAAAAACATGCGTCGGAGTAAGAAATAACACCTTCACGAACATTTTTCATCAGATTTCGAAATGGCCGCTCTACGCTCCAATCAGCAAGCCCAGACATATTTGTTCCTATGCCCATAGCGCACATGGGCGGTTGCCATCCAGAACAAGTTGTACTATCAGTCGTGATTTGAAGATTAAAAGAATCGCTACATACACTGCTAGCACCAGAAACGATAGCTGTGTAACTACCAGCTGACAAATTATGAAACTCGTTCGCAGTTGTTGGATTGATTATTTGATTTAACTCGTTCTTAAAAACAAATGGATTGTTGCCTGCATTGACTCTTATTATGCCATTATTAGCATTGCAAGAAGTCATTTGCAAACAAGTTATAGTGGCTTGACATGGGAAGGATCCGTCCGAGTCAAGTACAGTTAAGGTTTCGTAGATTGTATGAGCTTGTCCGGAGTCGTCAGTAACTGTGAGGGAGACAGTAAGCTCACCAATTGCATCATAAACATGTAGAGCTGGATTTTCCATATTTGAAGTAGCGCTACCATCTCCAAAATCCCAGAGATAGGTTAAGGGTTGATTTTCTGGATCAAAAGAACTACTGCCTTCTAATGTGACAGATAGGGGCGCCATTCCAGAGCTAGGCGTCATAGATATGATTGCAGTGGGAGGAAGATTGACCACAATGTCTGGGTCCGGTGTTACACATGGGTAGCTAGTTCCCATTCTGAATTCGTCCAATCTAGCACTATTGGGAGACCCGCCGAGATATGCCGCTATACTTCTTATCACATTCTCACTGCCGGTGAATTGGCTAAGAGTAGGAGAGGGAATGCCATTATTACCAATAGTTGCTGGGTTTATGAAAAGGTCAACTTGGGTGTCTCCAGCTTCAAATATTGTTCTGACTACGAAAAAAGTTGGTTGATTTATTGAGACAGCTACAGAACTTAGATGATAGGTGTTATTTAGTTGTAATGTCCAATACCGTTGACCACCAGTATTAGAGTTCGTCCCAAAGTACCCAATAGCTATTTTCTCAGAAGTACAATTATCACACCATGCCAAATTCTCAGTATGCATACTTACCATTGCTGATTGATCATTATTGACATCTTTGCTTAATACAAAACTAGTCCACAACGTATCCCCCGTTGCTGTGCCAATGCCATTATCATATTGTGATACATAATCAGAGAAAGGTCCAGAATCCGAAGTGTTAAGTCTCCTTCCCATAGTGAGGTAGGCGAAACCTCCCGAGGCAGAATTACCCGTCACTTGCAGATCACTGTAAGGAAGAGAACTCGCTACAGCATTATACCCAGGAACTGTCTCGTCTTCATTCTGTACATTCCATGGGATATCCCACCCAGTACCGCCAGCTGCTCCTTCCATCGGCATATTGGCACTATAATCAAAACCATCATAAGCGAGATAAGTGCATTGGCTTTGTAGAAAATAACATTGTAGAATAGCAAATAGAATTAGAATGTATTTCATACTGCAAACTTGTTTTGTGTAAATATATATTTGTTGTTTCAAAAGATAGATCTTCACTATCATTAAGTAGAACGTGATAGCAACCTGTAACCCTAATGAATTGACAGGAATGCTTTTAATTAAAGTGATCCTATTTAATGAATCTAAGTGTTTTGTTTTTAGTACTAAGAAAATACATCCCTGCAGATAGTTCTGCAACATTGACTACTGATGTTTTCGAACTTAAAGAGCCACTTAGAATGATCTTTCCTAGCTGATCGTAAATTGTAAAAGGAACGAATCCTGACAATGCATCATATTCAATTGAGATAAAATCATTTGCAGGCACTGGATAGATTTTGATATTTGGGCTTTCTTTACTTATAGGGTAAAGCGCGACTGTTTCGCATTCAACTCCACTTCTTTGATATTTGCAAACCGTTTGCCAAGCAATTTCTTGCATAATTACAGCTTGTTCGGTTGTAGGGTAAATTGTATATGGATTTCCAAACTGATTGGTCAATTGGTTTGGTAATCCAACAGGAGACATGCCGTGTATCACAGAGTACATAACGCAAGCAATAAAATAATTTCCTCTTGAATCTAAATGATATTCATCATCAAATAAATCAAAGACTGAAGATAACCCTGATACGGCACCACTTTGAATGGTGTCACTTAGTCGACCCAGTGCTTGACCACCTGGAATCACCAACATCGGATTTTCATGATTTAAATTGATACTATCCGCAATACTTTCCCATCTAGGCAAGTCAATGTTAATTCTATCCCTCCATGGAGTGTTACTGTTCGGGTCCCAACTACAAGGAAAACCGCCTTCGCCTGAAGTTGTCCCATTGCCGCTATTCGTACAGTGCCAAGTCTCATAGATATAATATTGAATATTGGGATTGTATAGGTTGGCAAAACTGCATAAACTATCGGTAATGCGATATGTGTTGCTATATTGAAGATGATTTTCTAATGGGACAGCTTCCGTTAAGATGAAATGTTCATATCCACCTAGCAGTAATGTTAAGTCCCACTGACTGCCTTGTCCAGTTTCTGGATTGTTATAATGCCAATCTAGTGTCGCACCATTTCCAATATTTGCATCATAGGAAAAGGCTTGGCCACCAGCAATTGATAACTTATCCACCATATTGGGTACGTCAAAGTTTATCAAACTATGACCTAGGAAGAAGGTGCTATTTGTTTGGGCTAAAATAGTGGTCTCTAGAAGGCAAACGAATATGCAAAATTTGTACTTCGATTTCCAGTAGTTCCTCTTCATGTTTTATTAGTGTTTGGTTTAAATTATTATGCTCTATTCTTTAGCATAAATGTCTTTATCTACTAGAATACTCTGGTAAAATGTCTACTTCACATTCAGAACATTCAACTGTATCGAAGGACTGTAAGAAAATAGTCAAATAACCAAATGGTCAATCCTGTACACAACGGACTGAGAAGCCGAGCGACTTACTGAAGTCGTAGCGGTAGACCTTAGGACTGTAGTAGATCAGGTCTCGGAACCAAGCATTGCCGCCAGACTCACTGGACGACCAGAAGTAGGCGTCGATGGACTGATTGACGAACGAGCCTGAGGTAAAGCGGTCGCCCCCAGGGAGAGCTGTAAAACCGCTACTTCCGAATGCCCCGTTTTGATCTAGATTTCCATTTGTCCATAGTGGTTCGTTACCAGCCAATTGACTGCCTTGGTCTGTACCTCTATTACCTGTACCATCGGCTTGAGATTGTGTCATACCCAATTCCATTTCTAATGTC
>CAXBGT010000198.1:0-10153 GCA_963975265.1 uncultured Saprospirales bacterium | reverse complement strand
GCCCTACCCGTGATAGATAATTCTTCCTTCATTCTGTCTTAACTCCCCTCACTTCCTAGCCTTAACTATATTATTAACAGCTCTAGTCCACTTCGTATAAACCTCAACAGGAGGAGCATAATTCGCTACTCCAAGATCGGCAAGTTCCGCTGGTGTATACAACCAGGGTGCATGAAAATCACTATCAGGCAGTAATGCAAGTTCAGGTATTTGGCTTAGAGTGTATGCCCCATTTTTATCATATTTCATGGCTTGATGAACTGGATTAGTATAGTATATTTCGAAGGCCTGAGTGTGCCAGTTCATCCAGTTGGCGTATACGTCATAATCGATCAAGCAATGCTCGAACCACGCTGCTCCCCATCTCCAATCGATCTGATAATCTCTAGTAAAAAAGCTAGCAGAATTGACCCGACCTCTATTACTCATAAAGCCCGTATTGCTTAGCTCCCGCTGATGTGCATCTAAGAATGGGATCCCTGTCCTCCCCTCTTTCCACCTGTCAAATAACGCTTTGTCGTAAGACCATTTTACGTCTTTTCGTTTGATCCCACCTTCATGGAATACCGCACTTTTGACACGCAACATTTTGAAAATAAAAAAGTCTCGCCACACTACTTCGAATATAAGCCACCAAGTGCTAATGTTCTTCTTTATTTTCGATTCATATTGCTTCACCTGATGGTAGATCATCCGTGGAGACAAACTTCCTAAAGCAAGGAAGGCAGATAGCTTACTACTATAATCCATCCCTAAGGACTTGTTTCGAGTCCATTTGTACGATGTAAGCAGTTCTGTTCCAAATGTGTAATACTCTAGTCGCTCGATGGCAGCGTCTTCGCCAGCTGGATAATTCGATTTTGTGTGAGACTGTATCTCATGATCGGTATAGCCAATCTCTAATTCGCTTGGCATCTTAGCTGATTGTATCTCTGCAGGTGTCCTGATGGTCGATGGCTTTGCTATCAATGGTCTTGGGCTTGCAGCCTTAGATGTATTGATCCGAAAAGTTTTGGACGTCAACGGTATCGTCTCTGCACTATAAGGAATATCTTCTAGATGATAAAGTGTCTTTCCCCATACTGGAGGACATTTGACATCTAAACGAGCAGCCATCGCTCTCACTGAATCTTCATCCGCTAGTTCCTCGCTGGCAATCTCTTTCTGATAGATGATTGCTGTAACATTGTATTTCTGAGTGATCGACATGATTGCTTCCGCCGTATTTCCAAATCGCACGATAAGTTCACCTCCTATAACCTTATAATTTGCAGCCAAAACTTCAATGGTATCGCAGAGATATCTATACCTAATGATGCCAGCTTTTTTAAACCCTGGTTCCACTACTCGATAGTGGTATGGATCTACGATGTAAAGTGGAATCACATAATCATATTCAGCAATAGCCCTGACCAAACATTCGTTGTCATGAAGCCTCAAGTCGTTTCTGTGCCAATAAATGCAAGTCGTCATAATCCTAGAATTCTAATAATCTACTAATATAAATTAAACACCATACTCAATTAATACTGATTTGGTTTTGTTTGTGTTGAAAGTGAACAAATCATAATGCTATTTGGTAGAGCTATAGAGAACCACTCTTCTCATAATTAACCAAAAATTTCTCCATATGTCAATTTTAACAATAGCACTCAATAGTACCGTTATTCTGGTAGCGGCGCTGATTATCACTCGGATAGCAGGTCTACGGACGTTTGCGAAAATGTCAAGTATTGATTTCGCAACTACGATCGCTATTGGATCAGTGATTGCAAGTACAATATTGAGTTCAAAAACTTCTGTTTTAGAAGGAATAGTTGCTCTAGTATCGATTGTAGTAATCCAGTTAGGATCTGCAAGCTTGCTAAAAAAATCAAACTTGCTCAATAAACTTTTGACCAATCAGCCTTTGCTTCTTATGAAGGATGGAGAAATACTGCATGAAAATCTCGACCGCAGTGGTGTATCTGAATCAGATCTGATGGCCAAGTTAAGAGAAGCCAATGCACTTAAATTTGAAAACGTAAAGGCTGTGGTCTTTGAAACTACTGGAGATATTTCTGTTTTGCATGATTCAGACGATGAATCTCTGGATAATAGACTTCTATTAGGGGTAGAAGATATAGACTAGCTGTATTTGATAGTCTATCGTTGAAGAATTTACTGGTGAACTAACTCCATTTTCATCGGTCTTAAAAAAGTCAAAGGCTGATTAACAAACTAAAATCTAACACCAAAGCATGATAAATTTAGGAATTATAGGTTGTGGCCCGAGAGGATTAGCAGCGTTAGAATGTCTCTTTGCGGAGATAGCATTCTATGAACCAATAGAAATCAAAGTTCATATTTTTGATCCAGAGGATGAGTTGGGAGCGGGTCAAGTTTGGCAGACCGCTCAATCAGACGCCAATTGGATCAATATCACCCTCCGAGGATTGTCTGGTATAAAAGGAAGAGAAGCTATAAAACTTCACGATTTCACAATTCCATTCTTCCCTAAATTCACATCTTGGTTAGAGGACCATGATGGCCAGATCAATACCAGTGAAAAAGATATATTCCTCTTACGCTCGACCATGGGTAAGTACTTGAACCAGAGGTTTAGCTCAATCGCAGAAGTGCTACTGGAGCAAGATATCTTGACAATAAACAAGACCAAAATAGCTAAACTCCAGACTACCGATGCTAATATCATCGCTGTGGATGTTGAAGAAAATACGTATGACCTTGATGAATGCCTCTTGTCCGTAGGACATCAACAGACAGAATTAGATGATCAACCGCAATCTTGGGTCGATCAAATCGAAGGAACAGATCTGTCTTTATTCACAACGCCTTACGATTCCGAGATATCTAATTTGTCGCTTGGTAGTTCATCGGTAGCAGTGAGGGGACTTGGGCTCAGCACCATCGATGTGATTCGGAAGCTAGTCTTAATCGGAAAAGGTAAATTCAGTAGATCGAACAAAGATTCTAAGTTAGTATTTCACAGTTCTGACTCTTGCCCGGATAAGATAGTTCCATTTTCCTTGGATGGTCTGATCGCAGCTCCAAAACCGATTAATATGATAGTGGATCGGCACTTTGAACCATCAAGCACAGAACTATCGTCGTTTGAGGAGTCTCTAGTTTCCATATTAGAAAACCCTAATGAATTGACTTCATATAAGTTTCTAATTAGCACTTTTACGGAGAGTTTTGTTGATAAGTTTGCTGACAATTTCAATATAAAATCTGACCAACTGCAAAATCTTGTCAAGTCATGGTTAGAGAATCCGAGTACAAAAGATGATATTATCTTGGATACTGATCTTGATCTCATAGAGTACATGAGAGCACTGTCGCAAATGGCAATGGGAGAAAAAAAAGCAACGCTCGATTATACGATTGGCCAATATTGGAGATGGTTACAACCTTCGATGTATCAGATCATATCGCACTGTGGACTCAGTGATAAGATTATGAATGAAGTAATCACTATTGATGAGCAAACAAAGCGATATTCCTATGGTCCACCAGTAGAAAGCACTTTACAACTTATCGCTATGGCAGAAAACGGGATAGTAGACCTGTCTATGGTGACTGATCCTGATATCGATCTTGATGGCAAAGGCTGGAAACTATCTAAAGGAAACAATCATGTTCTTTGCAATGTAATGATCAATAGCGTATTATCATCGCCTACTGTAAATATTATAGAAGATGGACCAATAAGGTCATTGATTGACAATAAAGACTTAGACATAGTCAGCTCAGATCTAGGAATTAGTACCAGAAAAGATGGCATTGTATTGTTCAATAAGGAAACAAAGAAGAGGATAGGTGTATTAGGTCGAAATGCTAAAGGTTCTGTTCTTGGAGTTGATGCTATATTGGAATGTTTTGGACCGAGAATCAAGGATTGGGCATTTGGGGTCTGTTGCAGAATATATAGCTGATCAATCACAACCTATAGAACAAATAGACTTGATTTCTAGTATCATAAAAGAATCAGTAATAGAACTAATATGAAAATAACAAACGAAACAATAACCAAAGGATTTATTACTGCAGGATTGATGAATGTCTCAGTGCTCATTTTTTCACGGTTTTTTACCAATGCTACTATTCCTGAATTCGATCCAGCTGTAATGTCCAACTTTGGACTGCTGATGATACTTATCTGGGGATTAGCGTATATCTCAGTTGCCAAAACTTACCAGCATGTGAAATGGCTAGTCGCTGTATTTGCAGTGGAGAAATTGATCTACGGTGTTGTTTGGGTCAATTGGTTACTCAATAATAGTCTTTCTGATGTTTTTGAAAAGGATCTTATGGCGGGGATGTTTTATTCAATTTACGGATTTAATGATTGGATGTTTTGTGGATTCTTTTTATTGGTTTTTGTTAAGCTTAATAAGGGGGGTTAGAAGAAGAAGAAGAAGAAGATCATAAGATGAAATAAATACTCAATGTGACAATTATGGAATAAACTATTTCATTCTATTCAGCAATTCTTGAAAATATTCAGGTATTGATATATCGAGCTATCCAGTCGGTTACTTCTCTGGGTTAAGATCTTTAATTATTGTACTTTTATAAAATACGGTGATCTCTCTAAGATCAATAGTGCTTAAGTGATTTTGAACCTGATTAGTCACCTACTTTTTAACCAACAAAATATAACTACAATGATGAACAATGAAAAAAGTGAATTAAAAATGATCAACGAATATATCGCCAAAGGATATACTTCGAACTATAACATGGTCGATGGTAAACTTCACGATATAGAGAATGATGTGAGCTTTACATCTAACGTGGTGATTATAGAAGACGAATACAGATATGAGGGAATGACCAATCCGTCAGATATGTCCATTTTGTATATTTTAAATGTACCTAGCAAATCAAAAGGCACTCTACTATTACCATACGGCCCAAGTGGTGATGGCGAGTTAGGATGGTTTATGAAAGAGGTTAGTCTAAATGGCCATAATCTAGACAAAACTACTTTGAACAAGACATAGATTCCTGGATCTCATCGTTTGAGAAATGATACTCCTGAAAGAAATGATTGCCCTCTTAATAATGGAATTGAGGGGGCAAAATGTTATTCGCCCCACTCTATTCCAAATCGTTCTTTGTACAGTTTCAATAGACTCGACAAACGTACCTGTCCCAACAATGCCCTAAGCTAGCCTAAGAACCCAGATTGAGAAGTTGATGGATAGCCCAACCCAAACAATTACAGACCGTCTTAGGTAGAAGAGAAAAGTAACATTAAATAAAAAATTATAGAAGACAAGAAAAAAAGTGTTGAAGAAATACTACCAACTGATGAGTTAAAGAATCTGGACAAATATGCTGATAATTCTAAATCAACAATGCATGATCTGAAAGATAAAAGAGACGTATTGAAAGATGCAAAATCCAAAACAGAATCTAAAAAGTAATCGATAAGAAGCCACCTTCATTACGTTGTACTTCGGCTTCGCTCAGTACTCCCCTGTACTGAGCGAAGCCAAAGTACTCCTCGTACTGAGCGAAGCCAAAGTACTCCTCGTACTGAGCGAAGCCAAAGTACTCCTCGTACTGAGCGAAGCCGAAGTACTCACTTCATCTTAGTCCGTGGCAATCCAACCTGTTGCTCCGAAGGATACGGTTTCCTACTGGTATTGCTAAAGTCTTCCTTAAATTTCTTTCGCTGATCAAACTTCTTTTTTTCTTGATCTTCGTACCTGGGATCTGCCATAAAAGGTAGCCGAGCCATTTTCTCTATCATCAAACTGGGAAATGAGAAATCTACATCTACCCTACCTTCTAGAAGATAGCACCCGCCTCCAGTGAAAGGATACTGCTCTAAGCATCTCGCAAAGTGGGTACTGTCAAAATAATTTCCTTCTGCATCTACCCAAGTACCGAAGTTCATATTCCCTTGAGTGGTAGGTACATTTTTTCTACTGATAAGATAACCGATCATTCTAACTTTTTTCCCTTGGTAGGATACTAAATTCTTAGCTGAATGAGATCCTCTATACTTGGTTTTCAGAAGATCAAAAGGAGAACAAGAAATAGGAAAACCAAATAGCTCAAGTTCGTCGTATGCATCTTCGAGAAAACTATGAGGTAAGTCGGGCAATTCAAACTCAGGTGTTGGGATTTGGAATAATTTAATATTTGTATGATCTGATTTGTAGTCTGTGAGAAGCATTCTAGCTTCGATGATTAATTTACTTTTTGACTTCTTAGTAAAGCGAAAAGCTCCCCCAAAGATAAGCGTTTGTAAAGTTTCGATTCCTATCGGTACTCGCTCGATGAAATCAAATAGACTTTTAAATAGACCGTTGGATGCTCTATTGCTAATAATCGCTTTCTTAGTCTTATCATCTACATTAATGATGTGAACAAATCCTAAAATAATGTTTGTTCCCTCTAAGGTTGTCAGATTATCACTCGAATTTACACATGGAGGATTTATATTGGCTCCAGCCATCCTAGCTTCATGGATATATACTTCGGTTCGATAAAAACCACCAAAATTATTGATTACAGCTACCATAAATTCTATGGGATAGTATGTCTTCAGATAGAGACTTTGATAACTCTCTACAGAATACGATGCAGAGTGCGCTTTACAGAATGAGTATCCTGCGAATGATTCTATCTGTCGATATACTTCTCCTGATAATTGGTCTGAGTAACCCTTTTTGGTACAATTCTCGAAGTATTGATTTTTGACTTTTAGAAACTCCTTCTTGGATCTGGACTTGCCAGACATCCCTCTTCGAAGAATATCAGCGTGTGATAGATCTAGTCCAGCGAAGGCATGTGCTATTTTCATTACATCTTCCTGGTAGACCATGACTCCGTAAGTCTCATGCAATTGCTCTTTGAATACATCATGAAAATATTCGAACTTGTCGGGATTATTATGCCGAAAAACGTATTCTCTCATCATTCCAGATTTTGCTACTCCAGGTCTGATGATAGAGGATGCCGCAACTAGTGTATGGTAATTACTACATCGTAACCTTCTGAGTAATCCCCTCATTGCTGGGCTCTCGATATAGAAACACCCTAAGGTTTTTCCCTGTGACAGATTTTCATTAATCAATGGATCATCCTTATAAGAAAGAAAATCTTCTATGGGCACTGCAATTTGTTTATTCTCTTTGACCAAATCAACGGCATCATTGATATGACCTATCCCACGTTGTGATAATATGTCAAGTTTCTCAAAGCCAATATCTTCAGCAATGTACATATCAAACTGTGTGGTTTGAAATCCCTTTGGCGGCATGTCGAGCGCAGCATAATATGTCAAAGGCTCTTCTGATACGATTACCCCACAAGCATGGAGACTTCTCTGATTGGGAAACCCAGCCATCATCTGGGCATACTTATGTACTTTCTGAACAACATTATTCTTACGATGAGCATTGTAATGTGTTTTGGATAAGTGATCTAATTCTTCTTTTGCTAATCCGAATACTTTTCCGATTTCCCGAAATGTTGATCGATGTTTGAAAGTACCGATAGCCGATACAAATGCTACTTTATCCTGATCAAATCGAGTAAAGATATATTGCAAAATCGAGTCACGATCTTGCCACGACCAATCGATATCAAAATCAGGTGGTGTCTTCCTAGCGGGATTAAGAAACCGCTCGAAATATAAGTTAAGATCTATCGGGCAGATATTTGTGATGTGAAGACAATAAGCAACGATGCTGTTTGCTCCACTTCCTCTACCCACATGATAGTGACCACTGGTCATACTGTATTTTACGATATCCCAAGTAATCAGAAAATAACCAGAAAACTCCAACTTATGGATAATATCTATTTCGTGAAGTACTCGTTTTTTGGCTTCCAGATTGTGCGCACCATAACGCCTTTTCATACCTTCTAATGCAAGCTTGGTAAGCAGTACTTTATCATTATAACGTGTATTGGTATACGTCTTTTTGTTCTTTGGAGTGCTAAAATCAAATGTGAAGTTGCATTGATCGATAACTGCCTGTGTTGATTTGATTATAGCTGGAAAGAAGTCAAACTTATCCAGTAAATCTTTTTTGGATATCATCATATCAGACCTGGCTCCCACATCGGAGCGGGTTAGATCTGACAGGAGGATATTATTATCTATTGCTCTCAACACACCATGCAGTCCATAATGAGTCGGTGATGCATGACTCACCGTATGGAGGATTACCACTTTCTCTTGCATGGAATTCAAATCACTCATTTTCAATTTATTGAGTTGATCAGAACCAACGCCGACGAATTCAAAATCACGAAGTTTTTTAGGTGCTTTACCAAGGGGATAAATGACAATGCAATGATTCCAATCAGGTGCTATTCTAGGAAGAGCAGTTTTATTGATATTAGAAAAGCTCATGAGTTCGTTCATCTCCCTGAATCCCTCTCGGTCTTTTGCTAGTACTATAAAAAGTTGATCATTATCGGTCCTGAAATCCATACCCACAATAGGTTTAATATCATGCTCTAAACATTCAAGAATAAAATCATAGATAGCCGTAGTATTGTTTATGTCCGTTATTGCAAGAGCCTCAATATTAAAAGATTTGGCTTGTTTCACTAGATCTTGAACAGTAAGTGTTCCAAATCTGAGTGAATATTGTGAGTGACAATTCAAATACATACAGCATCTATTTTAGTTATTATATTTATTATGACCTCCTAAAGATTCGTACATGTGGGCGCTGCTTTTAAATTCTACTTTTGACTCCGCTAGTGCATTCTCTATTTTGACTTGATGATCCGTTTTTAAGTTACTGAAACCCGTTCCCCATTGAATGACGTTGGGATTAAATCTATTCTTGATGCCGTCCATGGCTTGATATAATTTGATTTTCTGCTCAGTATCGTCGAACATATTAATTTGATATCTACCATTAACTAATTTGGAGAATGAAATTCCGATGAGTCTGATCCTCATTCTACGTTGATACACATTCTCCAATAACTTATAAGCGATCTTTCTTATGGTCATATCACAAGCAGTGTGTCCAACACTCACCTGTTTGGTATGTGTATCGAAATTGGTATACTTTATTTTTACGGAGACATTAGAAGTAAGCCAGTTCTCCGTTCTCAGTTGAAAACAAAGATCTTCCACCATTCCAGATAAGATGGTATGCAGCATTCCTTTATCGATCGTATCTTGTTGAAAAGTTCTTTCCTTAGAAATACTTTTCCTTTTGCTATATGGTTTGACGGGGGTGAGATCAATTCCTTTTGCCTTCTGGGAAATAGAAAGTCCTGTTTTACCAAGTAACTTCCCCATGACTTCTCTAGGGATATCAGCCAACGTCCCGATCTGTCGTATTCCAATTCTAGACAGTGTCTGACAAGTACTCGGTCCTATTCCAGGCAGTCTGATGATAGGAAGTGGATTCATGAATGGTTTTACTTCATTTTCTGCAATCATTAGTTGCCCCATGGGCTTTCCTTCGTTGGTCGCCATTTTGGATACCGTTTTGTTAATTGATAGTCCAAATGAAATAGGTAATCCGCTCTCATGAATGATCTTACTTCTAAGTTCAGAAGTCCATTTGAGGCAACCAAAATATTTGTCCATTCCACTGATATCAATATAGAATTCATCAATAGAAGACTTCTCCATAAGCGGTGCATTATCTTGAATGATCTCCGTAACCGTTTCTGAACATTTAGCATAGAGTTCATAATCACCCCTTATGACTTTTGCTTGAGGACAAAGCTTGTTGGCCATAAACTGGGGCATCCCAGAACGAACTCCAAAACGTCTAGCTTCCATAGAAGCACATGTAACCACACCACGCCCCTTATTACCACCTATGATCAAAGGAATACCCTTCAAAGAATCATTGGCTAGTCTTTCACAAGAGACAAAAAATGTATCCATATCTAAATGAACAATTGCTTTTTCCACACATCATTATTTTTAGATTATAAGTTCGCCAAAGGTGAGTATATTTATCACACTATTCATTAATTACAATGTGACAAATACGAACAATTAGCAATCTAGCTGGGCATCAAACATCAGCAAGAGATTGAAAGAGATAATAGGCTACAAGAAAAATTAGCTTTCATTGGTAAGGTTCGCTTGATTTCATAGCTTCTCGGACTTTATGCATGAACAATCTTGCCGTCTTTTCTGTCA
>CAXBGT010000197.1:0-10191 GCA_963975265.1 uncultured Saprospirales bacterium | reverse complement strand
TTATAGCTTATTGCAAATGCTAATAAATATTTCCATTTTTGAAATGTCTTGGACTCAGAAGTGGTGGTTTCATTTTGTTTCTTGTCTGGCAATAATTTATATCGGTGTCAAAGGTTATTTTACCAAAACAAATACACTTAAAGATCTAGAATTTAATTCAGTAACAACATCGGCCACTCCCCAAGAACATGTACGAGATCATTCCTACGAGAAAGAAATTCAAAAGCTAACTAATTATATTCATGAAGAAAAACCTTATCTGAATCCTGACATGAGTCTCAAATTATTAGCGGATGGGATCAATCTATCTCCATCTCAGGTTTCAGAAATCATAAACAATGGATTTGGTATTAATTTTAATGATTTTATCAATAAATATCGAGTAGAAGAAATTAAGCTAGCGCTGCAAAAAGGTGATCACAAAAGTCTTTCTCTTGTCGCTATTGCTTTTGATTGTGGATTCAACAGTAAAGCAACTTTTAATCGAGTATTTAAGAAGGTGTCCGGTATGAGTCCAACGGAATTTCTTAAAACATTAAATGCCTAGTCCACTGAGTTGAATTCTAAGAATATATCTATGCATCCTTATTTTTCCAGTAACTCGAGTTCTTGTTCTCTTACAATATTTACTCCATGAAATAAGACGACTCAAATCATGATATGAGACGACTTAATCCATAATAAGTCGCTGTTTACATAGGCTAGCTTCATATTTGTGATGTCAATCGAAATCATAAAGATGTCGGTATCATTATTCACAAAACACAAATAGTATGTTACTAAAGAAGAATTATTTCACATTATTACTTACACTCATCTTAGCTTTATCAATCACCTATGCAAATGCACAAATCAATGGCAATGGAAAATTGATTACCAAAGTATTTGAACTAAGCGTTATTGATAAATTCGAGTCAAATTTCTATGCAAATATCACATTGGATATGGCAACAGAACCTGGCATTACAATTACTGCTGAAGAGAATATCATCGGCTTTATCGGGATGAATGTACAAGATGGTAAACTTAGTCTAGAGCAGACAAAATGGATAGAACCTTCTATACGGATTACAATAGTGATAGGAGCTCCTAATCTCAAAGAAGTTGTAATGGATACACATGATGATCTGAAGGTGATAAATATATCTGGAGATGTATTTAGAGTAGATGCCGAAATTGGAAAGGTAATATTATCAGGAGAGGTAGACGATTTAATAATCAAGGCAGATAATTCTACAATAGATGCATCCACGTTGACAGCGAGAAGGGCGGTAGTGAACATAACAGGGAATGGTAGAGCTACACTCAATGTACTTGGTACGGTAGATTGTCAGATTGGTCGAGATGCAAAATTAGTCAACGTAAATAATGAGGCTAGTATAATTGGATGCAATGAGAATACAACTGAAGAAATTCAGGAATATGCAGATACTAAGTACATTGATCTAAAGATTAAAAACAACAGTTGGACACGAAAGCACTTCGTAGTGGTAGGGCCAAAACCAAATGGGAGACAATTTAGCTACGGATTCCCGATGATGCCAGGGGCTGTAAAAAAGGAGAGATGGACAGTAGGTACGAAGGTATATAAGGAGAATAGCCTTGGGATGAGAAATTTGTTAGTTACACTTACGGAAGAGAATGAAGGACAGACAGTCGAATTATTTGAGAGGTAATTTTTATTAGGACATAACATAAATCACCCATCAATAATGGAGAGGTTGATAAGTGATTGGCAGCCTCTTCTTATAAATGTGTTTTTGTAGACTTTACTGATTTACAAGCACTGGATTCAGCTGTCGTTCTCCATATTTTGTTAAGAGATGAACCTCTAGCTGAGCATTGACTACTTTAATTATTTTACTCTAATTTAATTATTTGTCTATTAGGATAAAAATATGTACTTTTGCGCTCGCTAACCACGGATCTCTTAATCGTTCCGTATATTGGTAACTATAAAAACATAAAAAAATGGCAACTTACCTACCTAAAGAAAAAAAGGAAGAAATTTTCGCTGAATACGGTGGAAACAAAGATAACACTGGTTCTACAGAAGGACAAGTAGCATTATTCACATTCAGAATTGCTGAATTGTCTAATCACCTAAAGTCAAATCATAAAGATCACTCATCAAGAAGAACGCTTCTTCACCTGGTAGGTAAAAGAAAAAGGCTTTTGGGGTATCTTGCAACTAGAGACATTGCTAAGTATAGAGCTTTGATCGAGAAATTGAATATTAGAAAGTAATATACGCAAGTATAAAGTTTATGAAGCCCGTCGGATTATTTCGATGGGCTTTTTGTTTGGCTTAATCTGGTTAGGGATATTCGCAAATAGCGAAATCCCATATTGAATAGGTGTTTTAACTCTACAGCTTCTGAATAATTGCCCCGTTTTAGGTTGTTTTATAGGTAATGCGGTGTAACATACTCTCTAATTAGTCTTGCCGCTCGCCGCTGCCGGCGTTCTATTTTGGCTTGGCCCAAAACAGAACCAAAAAACCCAAGGCTTTACCTGATTCTTAACGACATTTGCATTATTTTTTAACTAAGCTCACAAAACTCGCTTACGCTCAAACAGTTGTGAGCTTTTAACGTTAAAAAACAACCCAAATATCTAAACCAGCTAAAGCCAAAATATCGTTAAACTAAAATAGTTCTTCTAAATGAAACATAGTCGTGATTATTTCACTTATAGTAACGTTACTAATTAGCCTTTACTTCTGAATATCCCTAGTTATGGATTAAATGATGTCACTCAAAGAAGGATATTTGTGAAGTTAGTAATCTACTGCTTCCATTTCTTTTGGAATCAGAACATAAATGCCTTTGGTAAAATCGACTTGTTAATCTTTCCTGTCAAATTCTGGTATGCTATGAAATCAGGAACAAGGCTGTAGCCGTTTTGCTTATCCTATCGCAAAGGATTATTTCGGCCTCCAATGAATAGGAAGCACCATTAGGTTTTCACAATTATTTTTTCCATTCACGTAAACGAATAAAGGATCATTCAAAAGAGAGAAAACTTTACTTTCAGAAAGGTCAATAAAACCCCAATCTCTAACGCCCTATTTAATAAACACTGACCCCAGTTCATCTGCCATCTTCGTTCGTTGAGACTGCACAATTTTATGGGCTTTGATGTATCTTATAAGTTCTAATTCTGATCCGGGTGTTACGCTCAATTCTTTAATCTTGGCTTCGAGTTGGTCGATTCGTTTTCCCTGTTTTCTAAATAAAAAGCGTTTGATGGACTCAATAGCGTCTTTTTCTTGATTGTGTTCAGGTTCTTTCTGTGTTTGAAATTGCAAGCCTTTTTCCTCCCAACTGGCATAGATGTAAGGATCCGCTAAGAAATCAATGGCTAAAGTTCTAATCTGTTCATTATCCGATGATACAAAATCATTAATATTTATTTTTCCTGATGCTTCGAATTGTTCGACAGCCATACTGAACATAGTTTTTACCAATTCATTATCAAATTGAGGAATTTCATCTTTTACGTTATTGATGATAAAAGCGCATACTAAGATATCCGTATCAGGTTTGAGCAATTGATTTCCATGTGAGATGAGCACTCTAAGTACATCTTTTTCCTGATAATCGTCGCCCGTTACTACTTGCTTACCTTGACCGATCTGAGTACCGTATGGTTGTTTTGTCTGATTTAAGAATGAGGTGTCATCTGTGCGATGTGGTTCATTTCTATCCTGTTGATACTTCTGTTGTTTCTGATTCGCTCTTATTACCTTATTTGTTTCACCGATTAGAATTTCTTCTGAGATGCCCATCATCGAACTACATTTTTGGATGTAGAGTTGCTTTTTTATGTTGTCGGGAATCTTTGCTATCGATTGTACGATGTCTTTCAGCACCTTACTCTTTCGGATAGGGTCGTCCCCAGCTCCAGCGAGCAGTAGGTTAGTCTTAAAAAATATAAAATCCTGTTCTTTTTCTTTTAAGTACTTTCGAAATTCTTCAATCCCCACCTTTTTGAGGTATGAATCTGGATCTTCTCCATCCGGCAGCATAACAAGACGCACATTCATATCTTGCTCCAGCACTAGATCGAGTCCTCTTAGAGCGGCTTGTACTCCTGCAGCGTCACCATCGTATATGATTTTGATGTTGGGAGTAAATCTTTTCACCAGATTGATCTGCTCTACAGTCAGAGAAGTACCAGAGGAGGCAACAACATTCTCCACGCCATATTGATGAAGTGTGATTACATCTGTATAGCCTTCTACCATGATGCATTCATCTTCTTTTCGAATCGCTTGTTTGGCAAAGTACAAACCGTAAAGCACCTTCCGCTTATTGTATATATCCGTCTCGGGACTGTTTATATACTTTGGTGTCTTTTTGTCTTGAGACAACGTACGACCTGCGAAGGCAATCACTTTTCCACTCATATTGTGGATGGTGAACATGACTCGACTCCTAAAAAAATCGTTATCGTACTGAGAGGTAAGCCCCAGCTTTTTTAGAAATTCAGTATTGTATCGTTTTGCTACTGCTGTTTTTGTAAAGTCGTTTTTATCACTCGTAGTGAATCCTAAGCCGAACTTCTTGATGATGCTTTCATTGTATCCTCTCTCTTTGAAGTAGCTAAGCCCGACAGACTTCCCTTCGTTGGTGTTGAACAAGGCATTCTCGAAGTAGGCTTGAGCAAATTCATTGATAATATAATAAGAGGAAGTAAGTTCTTTTACCGCTTGTTGTTCTGCTGTGTTTACGGTCTCTTCTATCTCGATATTATACTTGTTGGCCAGATACCTCAGTGATTCTGGATATGACATGGCATCGTGCTCCATCATAAACCTTACTGAATCTCCCGCTTTACCGCAACCGAAACATTTATAAATGTTCTTTGCGGGGGAAACGGTAAACGAAGGTGTCTTTTCATCATGAAAAGGACAGTTACCTATCATATTGACACCCCGACGCTTGAGAGGCACAAAGTCTTCTATAACTTCCTCTACTTTTACAGTCGATATTATTTGTTCTATGGTTTTCTGTTTTATCATAGCGTTGCAAATATAAATTAGATATTTGTTATCCTCAACCTTATTCTACTTTATGAATCAAAGACATTTTTCTCACATTGTACCTCCAGATTTGCATGAGCGACAGAGATTGAGTAATTATATAGTCGGAAAGTTTCCTTTTTTAGAGACTGGGTCAGCTGCAAAGAAGGCTATCAAGAAAAAACAAGTGCTAATAGATAGTAGAGTAGGAGTAACAGGGGATTGGGTGATAGCCGGTACTAAATTGGAATATATTTCGCAGTTTGATGAACACCATCAGGTCGATCCAGCTATAAATATCCTCTACGAAGATGATCATTTTTTGATACTCAATAAGCCACCAGGACTATTATCAAGTGGGAATTCGAGTATATCACTTCAAGGTATGCTGAAATCTTATCCTACCGTAGATAAGGAAGGAGCTCTCTTTTATCCATATCTTGTTCATAGGTTGGATAGGCAGACTTGCGGATTGATCATTGCGGCAAGAACTATTGACGCTAGGCGTAGATTAGGAGAAATGGTAGAAAATCATCAAATCATAAAACGGTATTCACTAATTGTGGAAGGTCATCTAGAGAATAATATAAAATATATAGACCAGCCAATTGATGATAGGGATGCAAAGACAGAGATCCTGTCCATAACTCACTTATCTACCAACGATGCTTCCTCATACATACGGGTAAGGTTACATTCTGGACGAACACATCAGATCCGAAGACATTTTCTTGGTATTGGACATCCTATTGTAGGGGATGATATTTATAATAAAGAAGGACTTTCGTTTGGACGAGGCTTATTTCTGATGGCAGATTATCTTGAATTTGAGCATCCGATCACTGGTTCGCAAGTGCTTATGACTGTCGATTTGCATGGTAAGTTTCGTAAGTATCTTTTGAGGAGTTGAAGGGTTGATGAATTTTTGATTGAATGAGTTGATGAATTGTTTCATCGAGGAATTGTGATAATTTAGTATAGTTATAAATTTGGGATCAGATCTTTTTGATCCTTTTTATCAGGATTTCTTGGTCTGAGAATATCATCCAGCTAAAATCATAGACGTAGTGGACCATTTTTCCTTGATTATTGATATGATAATGTGTTATGTAAGAATAGTTAAATTTCTTTTTGTCTAACAGGTTTCGAGGGATCTTCATTTGACTTTTGTTTTTGCCCATGATCTCTAATAATGTGGATCTATTTCGGTGCAAAATATCATCAATATCTCCAGTTGCAATTCTAGTAACTGTATTCAGACGATGGTTGCAATCTGTTTTGCACTTTACAGAGCAGTATACTTTATCGCTTCTGCCTACGAGTCTGTTTTTACACATTTTGCAAGTACGTATTTCATTCATATTCAATTGGTGTGAATCGTATTAGTCGTTCTTAACCGTTGTTAACGGTACTATCCGTTAACAACGGTTATTAATGTAATAATAGAGCTAATAATATGTATACCAGATAAATATGATGATAAATTGTGCTTTAAATATGTAATCAATTACTAATGAAAGCGCATTCAGTTACCAAAATATCTAAAAAGGTGGGTAAATCAGCTACTATGATTGAGATCATAGATGTTGATCCTAAGGTCCTACTTGTTGATATAAAACAAATATCAGGGAGTCTATATCTACAAGACCAGAATAGAACTTTTATTCCCTACGATAAGCACTCATATCATACGCTAAAGACGCTCATAGATCAAATCATAATTCTACCTACTCCTGGTACTAGTGAGTCCACTGACTCTAAACCTAATAAGACCAGCATATCACCTAATAATGGTGAGCAAGAAGCAATTTCTGTCAAAGATAGTGGCGATCAGAATGCTTACATACGTGTGGAACCACATGGACCGAATGTAGAATTTAATAATTTGAGTTTCTATATCCAAATACCGTATGACAAAGAAGAGGTAAGGTTTTTGAAAACTTTACAGAAAACATACTGGTCTTCTAATCATGGTAAATGGATCAGTAAAGCTACTGTATCTAATCTGGATAAATTGCAACAGCGATATCATACTTTTGATGATGTCAAATTGAGCAATATTAAGAATATTCTACTAATGGTAGAAGCGCATTACAAGGTGAATCTGTACTATATGCCTCAATCGATGGAAGAGATTTGTGTGAAAATAGAAGGACACAGCTGTAATCATGAAATTATCAAAAGAGTCTCGAACCGAAGGTATGATAAACTGCATAAGAGGTGGATCGTTCCTAATGATCAACATATAATTGATTGGATCAAAACTGAATATACAACTGATGGTGCGATGGTATATGATAAATTGGTCAAGAAAGGAAAAAGCTATAAGAAAGTCAAAAATCACTTAAGAGCATGGCTGAATAATATATTGAGGAGGCTATCCCCTGAAAAGGCAGAAGTGATACGATTATATTCGAATTCCCTGGTATCTGGAGGATATCAAGCGACAACAATAAGGTCATATTGTTCAGTATTGATCAAGTATATGGAAGCGCTGAAAGGGAAACACATTAAGGATTCTACAGTGACAGACTACGAAGAGTATATAACTAGTCTTTATGATAATGATCAAGGTGATTCTCAAGTGAATACTTACAATAGTGCATTAAAGTATTGTTTCAAGAAGATTTATGTGAATACAGATATTATTACAAAAAACTTGATCCGACCTAGGAAAGGGAGAAAACTGCCTAAGATCTTAAGTGTAAATGAAATCGATAGATTACTTCGAGCTACCGATAACATAAAGCATGTGACACTACTGTATACACTTTATAGTAGTGGACTGAGACTTAATGAAATATTGAGTTTGCAGCTCACGGACATGGCGTGGGATAGATCGCAGATATTGGTGAGAGGCAAAGGCGGAAAGGAACGAATGGTGCCGATGGCCGATCATCTTAAACGGATGCTAATACGGTACTATGATAAGTACAAACCAGAGTTTTGGTTGTTTGAGGGACAAAATAACGAGGTTCAATATTCTGAAAGTAGTGTACGCAAGGTGATCAAGAATTGTGCATTGAAGGCGAACATAGGTAAACGAGCTACTACGCATACCATGAGACACTGCTTTGCTACGCACCTTATGGATAGTGGGGTAGGAATCCGCTATATACAAGAATTACTTGGACATAAAGATATCAAGACGACACTGATCTATACGCATGTTACCAATTTAGAGATTTCAAAAATACAGAGTCCGCTAGATAATTTGATAAAAGGAAGAGATGATGATGTTAAATTGTGAAAAAGTGGGAAGTTTTATAAAAAATGGGTACGTTTATAACAAAGTTACTTCTCACCAAGAGGCCAAAGACTAAACCATCACAGCCGAATAAGACAAACGATGGCTGGCAATGCTCACTTGTCTGTAGATGACCCCTATTGCAAGGGTTTATATCACATGCCAAATAATAAGTTAGCTTTACAGTACTATACCTTCTGTACCCCAGAAAGAACTTAATAAGACACAGTAGCAATCAATGCAAGAAAGGCAAAGCTGAAGGCAATGCGGCGTCTAACTTAAATTCATTTCTTTTTCTCATTTACTTCCTAAACGCTGCAGAATTTTTAGATTAAAATTTATTAATATAAAACTTCATTTCATGAGAAAGTATCTTTTTATTTTATTTATAATTCTATGCCCAGTTTTAATAATTAGTCAGAATGTAGAAGTTGAGGGAGGATTTATAGCCGACTCAATAGATGTACAATCAGGACTGGTCAAGAATGTAGCAGATCCAATATCTGCGCAGGATGCAGCCACAAAGGCATATGTGGATGGTGAAATTTCAAGTCTCCCGACAATAACTACTTATTCTGTTGGAGATTTTGCACAAGGAGGCATTGTATTCTGGGTGGACGAGACAGGACAACATGGATTAGTTTGTGCAAAAAGCGACCAAAGCAGCGATATAAGATGGTACGCGGGAACTCATGGAAATACCCAAGCCAAAGGTGATGGTCTATATAGCGGAGAAGCAAATACTGCCATCATTATAGCTGCCCAAGTTGCGATTGGCGATGACGGAAGTACTTATGCAGCACGTATTTGTAATGAATTACAAATCACAGAGGGAGGAACGACCTACGGTGATTGGTACCTGCCATCGAAATATGAATTGGATTTGATGTATGATGATAAGGCTACGATAGATGCTACAGCATTGGCAAATGGAGGCGTCGGGTTTGCGGCTGATTGGTACTGGAGTTCTACAGAGTTCGACTACAGCAATGCGTGGGAGCAGAATTTCAACGTTGGCACTCAGCGCGACAACAGTAAGAACTTCTTTAGCAAAGTTCGGGCAGTTCGGGCTTTTTAACAATTTAACAATTTATCTATTTATTAAAACCGCGTAAGCGGTCGATTATTATTTTACAGATGGCCTTGTACTATGACTTACCAGTTTTCAAGCAAGTGTATCAATTAATATTGAAGATATTTGAATACACGAAGGACTTCCCGAAAGAGTATAAGTACACTTTGGGGCAAGATATGAAGCGGGATGGTGAACGAAAGGTTCTGACTTAAAGTCAGAATTAAAGGTCGTAAACCGACCTTTAAAAGGAGAGAACCGAAACATCAGTTTCGGGTGGGCTGGGCTTGTGAGGAGCATCTATAGAGCCAATAAGGCAAAAGACAAGAAAGAATACCTCGAACAATTCTTAGATGACTTCGAAGTACTCAAACTAGAAATACGCCTGTGTGTAGATATGAAGATATTGTCCATTAAAAAACAAGCTGAGTTAAGTCAAATGATGGAGAGTATAGGCAAACAGATTACAGGTTGGCGGAATGCTCAGCGTGTTTGAATAGCCGGAATTACTGTTGTCATGGTGGCAGTAAGTGAGCAAGTTTTTGTTTAAAAGCGATAAAAGGACTGTTTTGGTATATTCAAAGCAGTTGAATGGTGTCTTGGTAAGACAGCTATAGTCTTGGTAAGACCATCAGATGCTTGTGAGATTCCTTACAAACATCAAAACACTTTTATTTATACTGTCGGGTTTGCGGCTGATTGGTACTGGAGTTCTACAGAGAACGACAACAACAATGCGTGGAAACAGAATTTCAACAATGGCAATCAGAACAACAACAATAAGAACAACAATAACAATGTTCGGGCAGTGCGGGGTTTTGAACAAAACAAAAAATGTTGCTGTCG
>CAXBGT010000196.1:0-10226 GCA_963975265.1 uncultured Saprospirales bacterium | reverse complement strand
ATGGAGCATTAGCCAAAATTTTTCCAACCTAAAGGTCGGAAATCGGATCTTTTTGTGATAAGGCGTTTTTATGACCCCGACGCAAGCATCGGAGAATTTAAGTAGTAAATATATTAACGGAGGTTGTCCTGTAAACTAGGCAACCTCTTTTTTTATGCAATGAGGATAATGACCCAGGCTCACTTTTTTGCAATGGTTAAATGGTATTGACGCTAGGCATTTTAGTTGATTCGGGAGTTCTATGGACTAGCGATTTTACAATCTTACTTAAATGTATTTTTTCATAACATAGATTTGATAATTAGATACAGAATGGCTGTTTTATATCAGTAGTTGTTTTTTTTCCATGAAAAAATGTCGCCTTTGATACTCCATTCAAAAAAAACGAAGGAGGCGTTCAAAATATAATTCTGTTTCTGCTCATTATTTACAACTACTATTCTGATCTTGGGGTTCTAGAGAAGACGATAAAAACAAAACTTACTTTGGAGTATAATTTTTAACAATTTATTAATATCATTGCTGAATCTAACCTCAATTTTGTGGTTGGATAGCTATTTAGCGATTTAAAGAAGCGTTAAATGCTTTTCAAACGTTAATAATTTTAACAATACTCATACAGATAGAGTATTGTTGATAATAACTGCTTTTTAAAAAAATTTAATCATTAACTAAACAAAGTTTAACATGAAAAAACTCTCACTACTTTTGTTTATGTTCTTTGCAGTCGTCAGTATGACGATAGCCCAAAGAACTATAACAGGTACTGTTACTGACATTGGAGGCGAAACCTTAATAGGTGCAAATGTACTTGCAAAAGGCTCTACTTTAGGAACAATTACTGACATTGACGGAACCTTTTCACTTTCAGTGCCAGAAGGAGCTACCTCTCTAGTAATATCTTATACAGGATATGAAACTATGGAGGTAGACATTTCAAACCAGTCCAATGTAACTGTCGCAATGGCAGAAGGAAGAATACTTGACGAAATCGTTGTAACAGCGGGTGGTCTTGAAAAGAATAAAGCAAGACTTGGTTATGCTATTCAAAACGTAGACGCTGACGACCTAGTTAGGTCAAAAGAAACGAATCTTGTAAATGCACTTAACTCAAAAGTTGCTGGTGTATCTGTCGTAAGTTCTTCAGGTTCTCCTGGGTCATCGGCTAATATTAGAATTAGAGGAAGTGTATCAATCAATGGTACAAACAGTCCTCTTTTTGTAGTAGACGGTGTTCCAATTGATAACTCAGAAGTTGGTGCTGGTGTTGGAGGTGTTGATCAATCAAACAGAGCGATTGACATTAATCCAAATGATATTGCTGATATGACTGTATTAAAGGGTCCTTCAGCAACTGCACTTTACGGTGTAAGAGCTGCAAACGGAGCGATCATAATAACTACAAAGAAAGGTGTAGCTGGTGCACCTAAAGTTAGTATCTCTGCTGGATATACTATCGATCAGGCAAATAAATTTCCAGAAAGACAATCTACATATGCGCAAGGAGCACCTTCTGGAGGAGCACCTACATATTTAGGTCCTGAGACAGCAAATGGATTTAGTTGGGGACCAGCAATCGCTGATCTAGAATTCGATGGTGCGACAGATTATGTCTTCGATAATGGAGGAAAATTAGTTGCAAAAGGAACAGGAAATGGAGTAGCTGCTAGAGCTTATGATCCGTATACATTCTTTAGAAGTGGAAATACCTATGATTTGAATGCTTCAGTTTCTGGAGGAACAGATGCATTAACTTACTATTTCTCTGGAGGAAGATTAGCTTCTACGGGTATTGTTCCAAATGCTACTTTCAATAGGAATACATTTAGAATGAACTTAGAAACTAAGATCTCTGAAAAACTTACTGCTGGTATGGGCATTAACTTCATACAATCAGGAGGTTACAGAGTACAAAGAGGTTCTAACGTGAAAGGTGTGATGCTTGGTCTACTAAGAAATACGCCAACTTTTGATATTGGAAATGGATTAGAAGGTCAGGAGGCTGCAGATGAAGTCTCAACTTATGTTAATCCAGATGGTTCTCAGAGATCATATAGATCAGGAATCTATGATTCTCCATATTGGACTGCAAACAAGAATCCTTCTACTGATGATGTGAATCGTGTAATTGGTAATGTCTTTTTGAAGTACTCTATCTTAGATAACTTGTCTGCTACATATAGATTAGGTGTAGACAATTATTCAGATAGAAGAAATTCTGCGATTGATATTAATCCTGGAAGGGATGTAGGGTCAGTTAGTCAATCAGTATTAACAAACAGAGATATTAATTCTGATTTATTTGTGACTTATGATCAACCAATTTCAGATGCAATTACTTTTTCTGTAAATGCTGGTATCAATTCTTATGATCATAGATACATTTCTCAGAGTTCAAATGGTACTACACTTGCCGCTCCTAATTTCTACCATATCAGTAATGCTACTGATGTTCAGACATTTGAATCATTTGCAACAAAAAGATTGTTTGGTGCATATGGTACAGTTGATTTAGGATTTAATGATTATTTGTTTGTAAACCTTACTGCAAGAAACGATTGGAGTTCAATTCTTCCTGCAGATGCTAATACATTCCAATCTTATTCAGCTAGTTTAGGATTTGCATTTACAGAGGCATTAAATATCAATTCTGATTTCTTAGATTATGGTAAGTTAAGAGCTTCTATTGGTAAAGTAGGAAATGATGGTGGAGATGCATTTGTATATGCGACAACTAACTACTTAAACTCTGCTTCAATAGGTGGTGATGGGTTTATTGATTCTAATTCATTCCCTAATTATGGTACAAATGCATTTGAAAGAGACATTTTGCTTGGTAATCCTACATTGAGACCTGAAAAGACAACAACTTGGGAAGCCGGTGCTGAGCTTAAGTTTCTTAAAGGTAGACTTGGTCTTGATTTGAACTATTTTGATTCTAAATCAGAAGATCAAATTATTGCTGTTGATTTATCTGCATCTACAGGGTTTACAAATTCTGTTGAGAATGCAGGTGTTATCACGAACAAAGGATGGGAAGTTATCTTAGACGGTACTCCTGTAAGAACAAGAAATTTCCAATGGGAAGTAGGCATTAACTTTACAGCTATGGAGTCTACAGTAGAATCTTTGAAAGAAGGTATCGATGATATTGGATTGAATGGATTTACATCTACATCAGTTGATGCAGTTCCTGGTCAACCATTCTCTGTGATATATGGAACTGGTTTCCAAAGATCAGATGCTGGTGACGTTATAGTGGGATCTGACGGGTATCCATTAGTTGATCCAACAAGGCAAGCTTTAGGTGATCCAAATCCAGACTGGACTTTAGGATTCAACAACACATTTTCTTTTGGAAACTTTTCTGTAGGAGCATTATTTGATATCAGATCAGGTGGTGACGTATGGTGTGGTACATGTGGTATCATGAATTACTTTGGTACTTCTAAGCAATCAGCTGACGAAAGAGATGACGTAGTTGTTTTTGAAGGTGTACAAAATGTAGGTACTGATAGTGAGCCAATATATGAAACTAATGAAACAGCTGTAGCTTTAGCTGATCCAAATGCTGGTTTAGGTAGTTACTATAGAGTAAGATATGGTTTCGGTGGTATAACTGAAATGAATATTTATGAAGCTTCTTGGGTAAGACTAAGAAACGTTAGTCTTGGTTATACTCTTCCTAGTGAGATGTTTAAAAACTCTTTCATAGGTGGAATTGATGTAACAGTGTCTGCTAGAAATTTATGGTTGAGTACAGATTACCCTGGAGTTGATCCAGAGACGAATCTTACTGGAGCATCAAATGGATATGGTCTTGACTATTTCAACATGCCGAATACTAAGAGTTATTCAGCTACTGTTAAGATGAGCTTTTAATTAAAAACCAAAATAATAAATTAATAATATGAAAATATTTAAATATATGGTCGTAGGGTTTCTTGCACTTTCTACATTTTCATGTGGAGATTTGGAAGAAGTCAATACTGACCCAACAAGATTAAGCGCAGTAGATGTAAATCTTTTGTTACCAGAGGTGGAAGCACAAGGTGCTAACAACTTGGGCTATAATCCATACCGAGTTGCAGGTATAATAATGCAACAATTAAGAGGTTTGGATGCGCAACAACTAGCTTATAATGATTATATAGCCGGGGAAGATGCAATGAACAATTACTGGAGAACTGGTTTATACGCTGGAGTTTTGAAAAGTGCGAGAGTGCTTGAGGAACAAGCTGGTGTTGCAGGTAACCCATTTTATTCTGGAGTTGCTAAAATCATGTATGCTTCTCAATTAGGAGATGCTTCATGTATGTTTGGAGATATACCAAATAGCGAAGCATTGCAAGGACTAGAATTTGTAAAGCCTAAATACGATAGTATGGAGGAAATTTTTGCTGCTGTCAATACAATGTTAGATGCAGCAATTACTGATCTTGGTTCTGCTGATGCTAAGTATGTTGGTGGTGATATCATATTAGGCGGAGATGCAGCGACTTGGATAAAAGTTGCGAATGCATTCAAAGCTAGATTTTTGATGGCTTCTGTAAAAAGAAATCCTTCAAATGCAGCGGCTGCTATAGCTGCAGCTGATAAGGCAATGGCATCTAATGCTGAAAATCCTAGTTTCCCATTCGAAACTTCACAAACGGCAAACAACCCTTTAGCTGCATTTGGTCAGGAAAGACCAAACACACTTGGATTTGATGTGAGATTTGCTGCTATGTTAGATGGGGATCCTAGAAAAGTTAAGTACACAGTCGAAAAAGAAGGAGTGCAATTGTACTTTGACTTAGGTAATGCTGATTTAGTATGGGCACAGGATAACAGTGCTATGCCTTTGATAACTTATACTGAAATGCTATTTATCAAAGCTGAGGCTACAGCAATGGCTGGTGGAAATGCAAATACATTACTTGCCGATGCTGTAAGATCTAGTATGCAACTTAATGGAGTATCTATGGAAGATATGGCTCCATATATTGCAGGTCTAGGAGATGCAACAGTTGAAAACATTGTAGTTGAAGCATACAAAGCTTATTATGGATTTAACTTCTTGCAATCATGGAATAACTATAGAAGAACTGGGTTTCCGAACCTTACACCTTCTCCTGATGCAAGTCCATCATTCGATCCATCTGGTATAGTGCCACAAAGGTATTTGTACGTGGATAGTGAGTCTCAAACAAACTCTGAAAACGTTGAAGCGGCAAAAGCTGCTCAAGGAGGAGGTCTGCTTGATGCTCCACTATGGGCATTTAAAAACTAATAATAAATAACAGCGGTAGTGAGATAGACTCGCTACCGTTATTTTAAATATCATGAGAATTACTTTTTTGTTTTTGACTTTTTTTTTCAATGTGGCTTTAATAGCTCAATCTGCTGATGGGTACCTTATCAGAATGGGAGATATTTCAGTAATAAATGGAAATGAAGATGCTGCAGAAGTTCCAATAAAATATTTTCCTTCGGGTGAATGGAATAGTGGTGTCTTATACACCATTAACGGATCTTCAATTGAATTGGAAAACGTAAGACTTAATCTTAATACAAATGAATTTGAGGTCAAAAAGGGCTTGCATATTTTTACTGCCTACAAAAGACAATTAAAGTCATTGGTAATAAATACACCGATCGCTTCATTTGTTATTGAAAGCAGATATGTTCCAGAACTTGATGAATCTACACTTTCTAATTTAATAACTTTATATGAAGGAACGTCTTTTAGGCTCTTTAAAGCTATTAAAGTATTAGTTAAGAAACCCAACTTTAAGCCTGTACTAAATACAGGGTCGAGAAATGTTTCGTATTCCACAAAAGAATATTTTGTGGTTGAAAATGGGAATGAGCTTTTTGTGTTACCGTCGAAAAAGCGTAAAGCAAAAAAGATGTTAGAGAGGATTATCGATGATAGTTCTATTGTGAAAAGTAATAAGATTGATGTTAGTAAAGAGGACGACTTGGTCAAACTCTTTAAATTATTAAATTAAAAAAATTATTAAAATGAGAATAATAAAAAATATTAGATTTCTCTTTATAGCGGCTCTTGCGTTTAGCATAATTGGCTGTGTAGGAGATGATTTTGAAGGAACGATATATCCTGGTAATGAATTCAAAGTAGGAGGAACTACCGTGTCAGCATTAAATGTAAGTGGTGATTTCGATATAGGGAAGGTTGATGTTCAATCTGTTACTTATACTGTGAATTCATTGGGAGAGCCAATAAGTGGCGTTGAGGTAAGAATTACAAGTCCTGATGGAAAGACAGGAACTCTTGGTACTTCTACTACATTTCCTGATGTACAGACTGTAAGCCTTGCGGATGCATTGGCAGCAACAGGTGTAGCATTAGATGATGTAGAAGTTGCTGACATGTGGTTAGTTGAGTACTTGGTAGATGGTACACCATCAAGCGCAAGTTTTAAAATCAATACTGTGACTACTTTTAAGTCAGCTCTTGCTGGAACTATGACAGCTGTAACTACGGCAACGAATCAAGAAGCTGGTATCGGTTGGGATGGTTGTACTGGAGTATGGGAAGGATCTGTAGAATTCAGAAGACAACAACTACTTCCAAATGATGACGGTGAATACAAAATATTTACGACAGTTGAAGGAGGTGAAGCAATTGAAGATATGTCTTTCGGAGCTTACTATCCTTGTTATATGGCTGATGGAACAAGTGTGCCTTTAGGTGATTTGAGATTAATGGATATTGATAACAAATTATCTTTTACTGGAGCATCACAATGGGGTGAAGTATTTTCTATCTCTAATGTTTCTGTTACTGATGGAGTATTGTCATTCAATTGGACTAATGACTATGGTGAAGGAGCTCATGTAGCTCTTACAAGAACTGACGGTGAGGTATGGCCTGACTTAAACTAAGACAGTTTAAATAGAATTAATAGAAGGGATCTCATTTTGGGATCCCTTTTTGTGTTTTATATGGTTTAATCATACCTTTGATGTATATGACAAAGTTGTTTTTGCTGATAGTTTGCTTGTTGTTTTTCTCGCTTTGTGCATCCGCACAAAATACAGTCGGAGTATTATTGCACAATACGGAACTAGTTCAAGATGGTTATAACCTATTAATGCCCAATGAGCAATCGACCATATACTTGACTGATAACTGTGGTAGGATAATTAATACTTGGGAGAGTAATGAACTCTCAAGGGTTGGAGCTGATTTATATCTACTAGAGGATGGATCCGTTTTGCGAGCAAAAGCGGATGTAAGTTTAACTTCAGGCCCTACGATAGGAGCGGGTGGCGTAGGCGGTGTTGTGGAGATTCTGTCTTGGGACAACGAAATTTTATGGCAGAAAATAATTCAAGACAGTCTAATGAGACAACACCATGATGTACAGATGATGCCAAATGGTAACGTTTTAGCGATTGTCTGGGATCGGAAGTATAAAGATGAGATTATCGCAAACGGGTTAGATTCTATATATTGGGAGAAGGATGAGTTGTGGCCAGATATGATTGTTGAGTACGATACAGCTACAAGTAATATAGTCTGGGAATGGAGAGCTTGGGATCATTTGGTGCAACAGGTTTATCCTGAGAAATTGAATTATGGAATCATAAAAGATCATCCAGAATTAATTGATATTAATTACCAAAATTATACCTTCGGTCGGAAAGATTGGATGCACTGCAATTCACTGCATTATAATCCAGAATTAGACCAAATTTTGTTAAGCGTCAGGAACTTCAATGAAGTATGGATTATAGACCACAGTACATCACTAGAAGAAGCGACAGGGCATACTGGTGGCAATGCAGGTAAAGGGGGCGATATATTATGGAGATGGGGGAATCCCGAAGCATTTGATCGAGGAGATATAAATGATAGATTGCTCTTTTATAATCACGATGCAAATTGGCTAAATGAGGATTATCACCACGACACTCCTTATGATGGTATGATTTCTATTTACAATAACTTTATTGATGGCACTTATAGCTTAGTTTCGATAGTGAACCCAAATTTAGATTCAAGTGATTATAATTATGCCATCGATGAAGGAAGTCAATATTTTGTGCCAAGTCTTCCATATGAAGTGATTAGTCATCCTGACACATTGAAACAGTACTCTGCGGCTGGATCAAATTTTCAAATTTTGCCGAATGGTAACTTTTTATTTCATGCAGCACGGCAGGGGAGGACTACCGAGATGACGAGTCAAAGAGAACCCGTGTATGAATATTTGGTGCCGTTTCGAAATGGATTTCGTGTGAACCAAGGTGAAGTTTTGAATCTATCAGACAATTTCACTTTTAGTCTTAGAAGGTATCCATCAAGTCATCCTGCATTTTTCGATAAAGACCTAACACCAGGTGAATATTTAGAATACAATGCCAATACGGGTTTGTGTCAAACAGTAAGTCAAAAGGAGGTAAGTGAGTTTATGTCAGAAGTTTATCCTAATCCAGTAAATAATTTCTTGAATGTTGATCTGAAGAATGAGAGTTATTTAAAGATTATGAATTCATTTGGAGGCATCGTTTATTCTGAACTCTTAAACTCCGGAACACATAATATAGATTGCGCGAAAATGGAAGCAGGCATCTATTTCATTCAGATATATGATACTAAACTTGAATTACACATAACCCAAAGAATAGTAAAATTATAAGTGTGTTTGTTTTTATGCGTTATGTTATTTGAATGCAAGCTTTTTAGTAATGAGTGTATTGCAAAGAATACCAGTCAAGCTTTATTGATTGCTAATGCAATCAAACCTATATTTTAGAAAATCTACCCTTCTTTATTCCTGAATTTGTACTAACCTGAATAATGTAGTTTCCTTTAGTTAATAAAGAGACGTCAATGTGATTTGTTTTTCTAGATGTACGTACTAATTTTCCTACAGCATTGAATATCTGTATTGAATTTATTTCATTAATTGATAGTGAAATTGTCAAGTGGTCTTTAACTGGGTTGGGAAAGAACTCTAATGATAATGGAGCTAGGTCAGATGTGTTTGTACTGATCTTTTCCTTTATATTATTGAGTGTATTCACATCAATATCATAAACAGTCTGTATATTTTTGCCCCCTGTCCATTTGACAACTACACTGTCTACGGTTTCATGTGCTCCAATTCCTATGTGTAACGTGCTACTGTTGTGAGAGCAGAAGCTTGATCCGCCACTTGTTTCTCGCATTTGCACATCTGATCCTGTGTACACGTATACTTTTGATCCGAATCCGTCTCTGTTGACCTGAGTTCCTTCTAGATTTATTTTCACCCAATTATTATTATTTACAGACTTATTCATATAAAGACAAGATGCGCCATCTAGTCCAAATGTTGGTTTGTCATATACTACGGAATATATATCTACTTTTCCATCATTGTTTACATCAGAATAAGCACATCCTCTTGATGTGATTTCATTCCATACGCCACTAGAACTATCCATCTCAGCGAAAGTGCCATCTGTGTTATTAATGTAGAGTTTGTCGGGTTCTAAATTTCCATTATCTACAAATGCAGGTGCAGGTACATAACCGTTCGATATGAATAAATCTAAGTACATATCATTGTTTACATCAGCGAAAAGTGTACCCCAACTAATTGATAGCGAACTATCCTTTTCCACATATTGATTTTCAACTCCTGCCTCTTGTGCAGATTGCGAAAACGTCCCACCTTCATTTTCGAGTAGTACGTTTTTACTCATATTAGAAATATAGTAGTCAAGATCAAGGTCATTATCATAATCACCTACAGCAATTCCCATAGAAAACATTTGATTGTCACTATTTGTGGTCATTCCTACTTCTGTGAATGTTCCTTCCTCAATGTCATTTCTATATAACTTATTAGGTTGTATAAATGGACCAAAGTCATTGCCCAATAGTATATCTAAATCGCCATCGTTGTCATAATCAGATGCTGTAACAGCCAGTGCGCAGCCTGTATCATCAAGATTGAGTTGATTTGTAGTATTGGTAAATGTTCCATCACCATTATTCCTGTACATATAATTCGAATAGCATTCATGATCAAAACCATTGATTTGATTCATGTCATCGTAGGTGAACATGATTTTATCTACATAATTTACATTGTAAATATCGAGGTCACCATCTAAATCATAATCTAAGAAAACTGTACCCATGGTCATACTTTTATCAGTATTTGTTGGCCATATATTGGTGAAAGTCATATCTCCATTGTTACGAAAAAGCATATTATATGTGT
>CAXBGT010000195.1:0-10245 GCA_963975265.1 uncultured Saprospirales bacterium | reverse complement strand
TTCACTCATACTACCCTCGAAGTAGTTACTTACCAGACGCTTGAGTGAAAACTTCGAGTAAAAGTCTTTTTCTATGATCGGAAAATACTCATAGGTTCGTCCATAAGCCTTGTGACTTACAAACTCTTTCTTCTCAAGGATACGTACAATAGAAGAGATGCTGCTATGCGGTGGTTTTGGTGGATTCATCTGCTCAATTAATGCACTTACTGTATTTGGTCCATGGTCCCAAAACATTTGCATGATTTCTTCTTCCGCTTTTGTAAGTCGTTTCATAGGTTATATTCTAGATTTAGAGGGTTTGAGAATTCGAGAAGCCGCGATTTGTCATCCCAGTTGTTTCCAACTCTTAATGTCTCAATTTCTATTTTTATGTCTTTTTCTGATGTTTTAACTCTATCAGATAGCGCACTCTTTTCTTCGCATAATCCATATATTCTATATGACTATGACCTGACTTTAAGTATTTTTTATAATACCCGATTGCTATACTTTTGTCTTTATAGTAGTGGTCAGATGCCGCAGCCATATAGTATAACAAAACAGGATCTTCTCCGTATTTGTACGCATCTTTATAAGCAGAAAGGGCTTTTTTATAGTTGTTATTTTTAAGTGCTAGCCTCCCTACATTTCTATGGTATAGGTCAAGGTCGGAACTGACACCACTTTCAACAGCCTTTTCATAATGTTGCATAGCTCCATTTAGATTGCCTTTCTTTTCGTAAGCTGTTGCTAGATAATAGTGCAGCTTCTCTGGGTTATTATCATCTACTAAGGCCAACTGAAATTTCGATATGGCTAGGTCCACAGAATCAATCTGTAAATAAGCATAACCCATCATTTTGTTATAATAGCTATTGAGATCCACTTGACCTCTAATTTTATCAAATACCTCAGTCACCTCATAGTATTGTTTTTGCTTGTATTTTGACTTAGCGAATAAGTAGTTGATTCCTATATTCATGCTATCCAATTCTAGCGCAACATTGATTAAGCTATCCGCCAACTCCATTTGCTCATTACCGATTGACAGCTCTGCTAAGCCTTTGAGACTCAGTACATCTCTAGGGTTAAGTTTATTGGCCTGGGCAAATAGGCGGAATGATTCTAATCGATCACCATATTCTTTATATAGGTTGGCATTCTTCCTGAAGTATAAAGGATTATCTGGTTTCATCTTATTCAGAAGCGTATAGTATTTAACTGCTCTCGGCAATTGTAGCTGTTGTTCGTAGATGCTTGCTAATTGTACATATACAGAGGTATTTGTAGAATCTTTCTTTTCGAGTACATGTAAGTATTGTTTAGCTGTGGCTTGGTCGCCAGATCTATAAGCTGCTTCAGCTAATATTCTTAGGCATGCTACATTATTACTATCCACTTCATAACAAGATTTTGATAAATCTACTGCTAGCATATAGTCTTGATTGGCGAATGCAGCGTTCATATCACTGCTGATATCCTGTGTCATGGCCGACACTGCTGCAAGAACGAGAAATATGAAAGTATGCATTCGCTTCATATTTCAAATGTAGAACTTATTTTTTAGCTATGCAACTTAATTTTACGTTGAACGAGAAAATTTATCTTATGCTTGCCATTTTTGCTCCGTTATTCCATGTGATGGAAAAGGAAAATAGGATGAGCAAAGCCATATAATTGGTACAAAAGTTAAGAAAAGACTCACTTTTATGAATTTACTATAGTCAATCACAGTTAAAACTTAGTTAACAAAATCTCAAAAAATGGTTACATTAAATGTATATACTGCTTATTATCAGCGCTTTGTAAATTAGTTTCTTTTTTGATCATCTTAACATAGGAAACTTTTGTAAACCAATATGAGTCTATAGTATCGTAGGACGAGTAGAAATATTAAATTTGCCGTCCTAAAATGTGATAAGATAACGTTTTAATGAAGTTCTCACATTTTAATAATTTTAGCCCACGAGGCGATCTCTTATGTACTAGGAGAAAAACCATAAAAATTTAATACCATGATTAAGAGATTATTTACAGCACTTTCAATGGTAATGTTACTTTCGCTATCTGCATCAGCGCAGAGAATCGCCATAGTAGACATCAATGAAGTTCTTGGTAGTTTTGCTGATTACCAAGCAGCTGAAAAAGAAATAGATAAAGCAGCAGCATTGTGGAGACAGGAGATTGCCCAAGAGTATGATCAGATCAAAGCGATGTATAATAAGTATCAAGCTGAGCAGGTTCTCCTAAATGAAGATCAAAAAACTCAAAGGGAAGATGAAATCATGGCTGCAGAGACAACAGTTCGAGAAACTCAGAAGAAAAGATTTGGTCCAGAGGGTGATCTATTCAATAAGAGACAAGAGATGGTTTCGCCAATTCAAGATAAAGTCTATTCTGCAATAGAAGATTTTGCAGCGGACAGAGGATATGACCTCATTTTTGATAAAGGCGGCGCAGCAGGTTTATTGTTCGTTACTGAAGAGTACGACAAGACAGAAGATGTGAAGAAAAGATTAGGGATCAAATAATTCTCTGATTCGTTCAAAAAAGACTCAACTACAAATATTAATAAAACAAGACACTACATTTTTTAAACACAAGAATACTATGAATAAGATTTTCAAATCATTACTTTTTACGTTTGCATTTGCAACATTAACTGTATCAGCACAGGCACAAAAATTCGGATTTATTAATTCTCAAGAATTGATCAGTCAATTGCCAGAAGTGAAAGAAGCAAACTCTAAAATAGAGACACTTAAAAAACAACTGCAGAAGAAGGGCGAAGAAATGATCAATGGCCTGAAAGCAAAATATGCAGATGTGCAGAAAAGGCAAACAGACGGACTATTATCTCCAAAAGAAGCACAAGCTGAAGGAGCGGTACTTCAACAAGAGGAGCAAGCATTAGGGCAATTCGAGCAAACGAGCCAAGAGAAAATTTACCAAAAGAGTGAAGAGCTTTTAGCCCCTATTCAAGCTAAAATCAACAATGCTATAAAAGAGGTAGCAGCTGATAATGGATATACATATATTTTTGATTCTAGTTTAGGGTTAGTATTATATGCAGATCCTGGGACGGACGTTAGTGCCTTGGTAAAAGCTAAGCTTGGACTTTAACCTGTTCTGAGCTTGTCGAAGAAACAACGTTAATACAAAAGATGACAGAAATTACGGATACACGTAACAAATCTATAGGAATATTTGATTCAGGCATTGGTGGCCTCACGGTTGCCAATGCTATTCAAAAAGCCTTACCTAATGAGCATCTAATTTATTTTGGCGATACTGCAAATCTACCTTATGGGGATAAATCTTCTGATGCTATACGTTTTTACTGTCTAAAGATCAGTAAGTTTTTACTAGATCAGAATTGTAAGATGATCGTGATCGCTTGCAATAGTGCCTCTTCTGCAGCTTATAACACTCTGCTTGACTTTTTTGAAGGGAAGACATTGTTCGTAAATGTAGTAGATCCTTTAGTAAGTGCTGTCATAGAACAAGGCTATAATAATATCGGGGTAATAGCAACAAAAGCTACTATCAGATCAAATATTTACAGAGATAAGATTAAGCATAAGAATCAAAAAGCACATGTCCACTCTATGGCCACACCTCTGTTAGCACCTATGATAGAAGAAGGGTTTTACCAAGGAAATATCAGCCATTCAGTGATTGATACTTATCTCGGACGCGAAGAATTCTCTAATATTGACGCACTGCTATTAGCATGCACACACTATCCATTAATAAAGAAAGAAATAGAAGCATATTTTGATCACAAAGTTGCTGTTTTGGATAGTACAGATGTGGTCGCCAATTCTGTTTCTGAATTACTTAAAAAGGAAGATTTATTAGCTCCAAAGAGAACCAAAAAGAATGTATTTTATGTTTCTGACTACACACAGTCTTTCGAAGACACGGCTAAAGTTTTCTACGGTGAAGAAATAGAATTAGAGACAGCAAATATTTGGTAATTAATTTTACAAAGGTTTAAAATCAATAAAATGAGGAGCATTTTTTCTATATTATTTATAACTTTTATTTCATTTTCGATCCATGCACAGTCACAGGTTGAATTGTTAATAGAAGATGCGAGAAGGTTTAATGCTGCTTTTCTTAAAGGAGATTTAGATAAGTATATTGATATGACTATCCCGTCTGTGATAGAAATAGCAGGTGGAAAGGAGGTGATGGTAGCCAATGCCAAAGCATCATTCGAAATGACGACCAAAAGCGGATTGACTTTTGAATCTATCGAGCCATTAAAACCGAGTAAATTTATGTTTGCCGATAAGGACTTGCAATCTATATTACCACAAATAATTATTACAAAAGTAGGTGAGACAAAGATCTCCCAAAAGGTTTACTTCCTTGCCTCTTCATCTGATGAAGGTAAAACATGGACCTTTCTTAATTTAGAGCCATATGATACGGTATCTATCAAAACATATGTTCCATCTTATACTGGTGATATAGAAATACCAACTGCAGATCAACCAGAAGTGATAAAGAACAAATAATAGAAATTTAACAAATTTTAGCGGTTTGAATCACCAGAAATGCCCTATTCAGACACCTTACTTTAGTGTGACTTACAGCCAAATTAAATGCTCGGCTGCCCCTAATTTATATTAAAACTCCTAGGAGTAGTTCAGGGCGTCATATCAATAGAAGTTCGTATTTTAATTCTAAGTGATGTAATAAAGTTTCTGGTTTCAGAGTAAGACGCTTTCTAAAGTCTATAGCCGATTCGTAGCAATTGGTTGATCCCCATATGATAAATAAATCTTTTGACAAATCAATTGTCGAAGGCGTTTTCATAAGATGTTTTCTCAGAGTGGAGAATTAACAATATTTTCCAAATCAAATTCACCTTTTCTCAATAGCGTTGTATGGCACTTGAATATTTGTTTATTTTTGTAGCATTATTAGCTGATAACAAGCTTAAAAGACTGAAGTTAAAATATGCAGAAACAGAATCCACATAAGATATTAAAAACAGAACATAAAGCCTTAGAGATCAACCTCAATAACATGATCTATGGTACATTTTCGGAAATAGGAGCTGGACAAGAGGTAGCTAGAAATTTCTTTCAGGTGGGTGCTGCCGCCGGTACAATAGCCAAAACGATGTCTGCATATGACAAAGAGTTTTCGGATGCGATATATGGCAAAGAGAAAAGTGGAAGGTATGTATGTGAGTCCAGATTATACAAGATGCTAAACCATGAATCAAAATTAATGGATGAGCGTCTTGGCGACATGTGTGAAATGGCTACCTTTTTCGTATTTGCGGATACGGTGTCTGCCATCAACTATTCGCGAACCATCAAAGGTAATGGTTGGATGGGTGTAAGGTTTCAACATAAGCCGTGTTCAGAGTTCAATGACTTGGTTATTCATGTTAAGATGCACGATAACGATAACAAACTACAGCAAGAAGCGATAGGAGCATTAGGCGTCAATCTAATTTATGCTTGTTTCTTCTATAGGGACAATCCAGAACAAATGGTAAAATCTCTTGTAGAGGGTCTTGAAGGGAGAGTAACTGTTGATATGATCCGTGCAGACGGACCAATATTTGAGGGAGTTGATAATAGATTGTTATCTCTTTATCTTGTTAAACATGACCTCACAGAAGTCACTATTTTCGATGAGAATAAGAACAGCGTCCATGCTTCAGAATTCTTATATAAAAAGCCATTAATGGTAGTTCGTGGCAATTTTCGTCCTCCCACATTAGTGACTCAAGATGTTATGCGTTCTAGTTTTGCACAGTTCAAGAAAGAAGATTACATAGATCCTGAGAGAGCTTATAATATCACTGAAATCACACTCGATTATCTGAGAGATGAAAATGGAGACATTGATGATCAAGACTTCTTAGATAGAACAGAATTGATCTGTGCACTGGGTTATAAAGTAATCGTTTCGGATTGTAGTAATCACCAGAAGTTAATCAATTATCTAGGAGACTATAAGATCAAAAAGCTTGGTCTCGTCATAGGTGTGAGAGAGCTACTAGATATAATTAATGAAAAATATTATGGCAACCAAGACGGTAGGTTATTAGTCGCATTTGGTGAATTGTTCACCCGAAATATAAAAATATACGCTTACCCAGCTCTCATGGAAGATGGTGAGTCGTTAATGACAACTGAGAACTTACCTGTTCCTGAAGGGATAAAGTTTCTTTATAAACATCTAACGGATAGTGATCAGATAGTGGATGTTAAGGAATATGAAGAGGAGATGCTATATATAGATCCATCAATCGTATATGATAATATAAGTCACGGTAGGGATGGCTGGCAGAATAAAGTACCAAGTATTTTAGTAGATATAATAAAAGAGAAAAAGCTGTTTTTGAAAGAGTCTTAATTGCCTTCTCGCTTTAACTTATAGCGTGTTGAAGAAATTTCATTTGTTTCTTGTTTTCACTAGAAGATTGGCTTGACTCAGCTTAATTTAGGTTAGCTAAGTGTCATTCTCTACTCCATACAATAAACTCAGAGTTAAATTTTTTACTTTAGCGGACTTATTGTGAGAACAGGAAGAGAATATGAAAGACACCAAAAGAACTATCAAGGAAAATAATATCATCGAAGCTGCCGAAAGTGTTTTCAAAGTCGTAGGTTTTAAGAATGCTAAGATGGAGGATATTGCGGGGGAAGCTGGTATTACGAAAGTTACTTTGTACTCCTATTTTCAAAGTAAGGAAAACCTATACTTGGCGATTACTTTCCGAGCGCTACAATCCTTGAATGATGCATATTACAAATCTCTAGATCATAATAAAAATAAGAAGGGTATTGATTCTGTAGTTGCCCTCATTGAAACCTTTATGACCTTCTGCGAAGAGAATTTTCTGTATTCTGAAACTTTATTGGAGTATTTTTCTTTGGTTCGTTCGACATCATCGGGACAAGATCAAACTAAGCTAACAGAGGCAACAAAAGAAAGTCTCTACTACATGAAGCTTCAGGATATTCAGAATCTACCATTCAAACTTACAGCAAAAGAAATATCAAGAGGGCAAGCGGATGGTAGTATATTGCAGCACATAGATCCGATATTTAGTACTTTACAAGGCTGGTCATTTATCATAGGATATACAAAGTTACTCAATGCAAATGGCAGTAATAAATCGCCACTATTCAATGTAGACCTAAATGACCTTAAGATATTTAACTTAAAACTTGCTCGGACACTCATGAGTAGTGAAACTACTTTGGCTAAGATTGATGCCATGAAGGTGCATAGTTAAAAAGAGGAGCTGTCAGAGACTTAGTTTTTCGGTACTATGCAATCGACAAATTTCAATTTGGATCTGAAACATTAAGTAATAATAATCATAGATGGCCCAACTTACCTTTGATGGAAAACAAGACAGCCTGATTCAAGAAATTGGAGCGGTAGCCGCAGTACAAATAGAACGAAAAAAGCAAATCGAAAAGTGGCAACGGATTTTACCTGATAGGCTCAAGAGTGCTGATGCGGTAGATTTGGGCCACAATTATATCTTCAAAGGCGATAACCTACCTCTGCTTTATTCTTTGAACCATGTGCTCAATGGAAAGATAAAACTTATATACATCGACCCTCCGTACAATACAGGAAAAACTTTTTTTGGATATACCGACAGTATGCCACATGATGATTGGCTACGATTTATGAAAAATAGATTGGAGATTGCTAAAGAGTTACTTCATAAAGCTGGAACTATATTTATTTCTATTGATATCAATGAGATGGCTTATTTGAAAGTTTTGTGCGATGAGATATTTGGACGATCAAATTTCGTCGGTGAAATTATTTGGGAAACAGCATCTGACAATAATGCAACGCAAATATCCAATCAGCATGAATATGTGTTATGTTTTGCAAAAGAGCGATCAAATCTCAAAAAGTGGAAGGTAAAATCCGAAAAGGCAAATCTTGTCATAAAGAGGTATGAAGAGATAAAAAATGAATGTGGCAGCGATGATCCTGCTATTATCCAAAAAGCACTCAGAGCTTGGATAAATGGCATGAAGAAAAGTAAAGAGATAGACCTGTCGGGAGTTTCGCATTATAGTTATGTAGATAAAATCGGGGTTTTCTATCCTGGCAATTCCGCAAATACTAGACTAGGAGGATATGATATGAATCTTTATCATCCCGTGACTGGTAAAGCTTGCAAAAAACCGCTCAACGGATATAGATGGCCAGCTAAAACATTCTGGGCAGCAGACCAGAGAGGAGACGTTCTGTGGCCTGCTGACGAGAACGGGATACCCAAAATCAAAAAGAGAATAGATACCGCAACAGAACTACTCAAAGGCTATCATTATGAAGATAACCGGCGATCTACAAAGGCTTTGACAAAGATACTTGGCGAGAAGAGATTCCACAATCCCAAGTCACTTAACCTTCTTCAAAAGATCATAAGATTTGCTACAGGCCCAGAAGACACGATACTAGACTTTTTCGGGGGTAGTGGATCGACCGCACATGCTGTGATAAATGTCAATAATGAAGATGGCACCAATAGAAAATTTATTCTGATTGAGAAAATGAATTTTGCAGAAGAGATTATGATTCCAAGATTCCAACAAATAATGACGAATGAAGTGATTAATTTTGCTAAATTACAAAGCGAACAAGAGGGAGTGGGCCAAAGTTATCTACCTGAGAAGGATATACTTACAGATCAATTTTATGACCTTTAATTGACTGTTATTACCAGTTAGAACTTATATGAAACAAACATTTTTTCTTCTTATTACAGTATTTTTATTTTCAAGTTGCAGTCGTAGCAACTATCTACCTTCAGAAAAAATGTGGAATTACGAGAAATTCAGAAATAGACAACAAACATTCAATTCTACTGATGGTAAAATTAAATATGTTGACAGAGGGGAAGGTCCCGTGATACTTTTGCTGCATGGTGTTCCATCTTCTTCATGGCTGTATCGCCGCATGATAGATGGCCTTGTGAACGGAGGTCACAGAGTTATTGCACCAGATATGTTAGGTTTTGGCAGCAGTGATAGCCCAAAAGGATATGAGACCTATTCAGGAGAAAACCATGCAGCTAGACTTCTTGCACTTATGGATCATCTAAAGATTGACTCATGGTCTCATGTGATGCATGATGCAGGTGGTCTGTGGACTTGGGAGATGCTATCTCAAAACCCAGAGAAGGTCGTTAATTTGATCATTCTCAATTCTGTTATCTATCAAGAAGGGTTTCACCCTCCGATGAAAATGAAACCTGGAATATTTGCTAAAATAGCCATGTGGGGATACAACAATGGAATCACCACCAAAATTCTTCTGAATAAGCTATTCGACATGGGGTTAAATGAGGATATCCTCACTAAAGCGGATGTCGAAGGCTATAAAAAACCACTGTTAGAGAATAAAACAAAGGCGATGTATTACTTTTTTACTCAAACGTGTAAGGCCTTGCCGGAATACTCTACAGTCTTGCAAAATCTCGATATACCTGCCATGGTAGTATGGGGTAAGAATGACAAAATGCTGCAATGGACACCACAAAGCGAACAAGTAAAAAAAGACCTCAAAATCGAGGAAAAAAACATTCACTTTATAGATGCTACGCATTTTATCCAGGAAGAAAAGCCTGAAGAAATAAATCAACTCATCCTCAAATTCATCTCTCGAAAAGAGTGACATATGCGATTATCCAATTATAGAATAGAGCCGTCAGAAAGAAGTGACACAGCTAATTGGGCGAAACACCGGTTTATCTCTGACCCAATTTCTTTTTTGAGGGGATAGAAGGATGCATTCAGAATGAACAAAACCAAACAACCTACCTCTTCGAAAAAGCTAATGTGGATATTGATTTTGATGCAGAAAAGGACAAATGGGCGTGTTATCTGCTGTTATTGAACAAGAAACGGAAGAAGCTCTTCAGAGGAAGATTAATTTTACTGAAGGTCAACTTATGAATCTTCGAAATATCAGCTTAGTTGAGGGCAATAAGCGACTCTTAGTTGAAGCTGTTGATCTGTCTTCGGGGAATTATGTAGTTAGTACTGAAATAAATGGTCGTAGAGTTATGAAGAAGTCACTTCAGTGATGAAGTGATTTTTCAGAGTTAGATTCATTTTACAAATAATAGAAAATAGTCTTACGACTTTATGCGGTTGGTGCCTTTGGTGCTGACCGTTTTAATACTTAAATTCTCCGACGCTTGCGTCGGGGTCATAAAAAAGATGTTTTTGCATAAAAACGCCTTATCACAAA
>CAXBGT010000194.1:0-10261 GCA_963975265.1 uncultured Saprospirales bacterium | reverse complement strand
GACGCGTGAAGAGGACGATATGTCAGGTAATTATTCCTCCATATTCACAGATATTGATAATGATGGTGACTTAGATCTTTATATAGGTAAATGCAGAGCCGGAGTTTCTGATCCTACTGATAGGCGAAGAGTAAATACATTATATATCAATAATAATGATGGAACATATACTGAAAGTGCTGAAGAATTTGGACTTGCAAATGGTTCACAAACTTGGTCTGTAGATGCTGGCGATGTAGATAATGACGGTGATATTGATGTTCTCATAGCCAATCATGATAGAGAACACGACCTGATGCTGAATGATGGCGAAGGGCACTTCACTAGATTTGGTGGTCTTCCTGCAGAATCAAAGAGTTTTGCCTACCAGAGTTTTTTTGCCGATTTTGATAATAATGGTTGGCTTGATATCTTTATAACTGAACCAGCAAAGAGCTATATTCTTTATAATAATGAAATGAAGTTTTCTCAATACGATATGAAGCAGGGAGGAAAGAGGGCTTTTTCAGGAGCTATTGGGGATTTTAATTCTGATGGCTACCTTGATTTATATCTTGGTTTTGCAGATTCCTTTCAGGCTACAGGAAATAAATCAGATGTTGTAGCGCTAAATGAAGGAGGTGTTAATAATTATTTAGATATTAACCTAATAGGCACGAATTCTAACAGGGATGCAATTGGTGCCAAAGTGACGATCAATTATTTTGGAGGTTCGCAAGTTAGGGAAATTACGGCAGGTAAAAGCTATGGAATAATGAATAGCACTGTAGCCCATTTTGGATTAGGAGATATTGAATTCATCCAATCTATAGAGGTTGATTGGCCATCTGGATTCAGATCTACCTTTGATGATTTTTATTATGCCAATAATTTCATAACAATCACTGAAGATGGTTGCTTGTCTAATAGATTAAAACTTCATGACTATGAGCTTTGTTCTGAGGATTTAATTACCATAGAATTGGATGAAATTTTTGAAACATATTTGTGGTCTGACGGAAGCACAGGGCCTACTTTTACAACAGCAAATACTGGTAGTTATCATTTGACAGCTACAAAGAATGGGTGCGAGACAACGAGTAGTTTCTTTGATGTTAGAATAGAATCCAAACCGTTAAGCGATGAGTTAATTTATGCTGAATCTTATTTCGGTTGTGTAGATGAGGTATTAAAATTATCAACTATACCTGGAATAACATATGAGTGGTCTAACGGAGCTACTACTCAAGAAATATACCTCGATAAGTCAGATTCTTACAAAGTCACCGTTTCAACTAATTGTAATTCATATATTTCAGATGAAGTTATAATAGATTTTATTGGAAAAAGTGAAGAGGTTATCGAAGATACTGTTTTAATTGGTGAACAAGCCACGCTAACCTTATCTGGAGAAGAAGTGAAATGGTATCGTGAATTTCATGATGAAGTGATCATTGCTACGGGTAATAACTATATTACGGTACCATTGATGAGAGATACAATATTCTATGCCGGTAATACGGTTTCTAATGAGGGCATAGGTTTCGAACGATTGGCACCAGTTCCTCTTAATAGTTCTTTTGATGATCAATTTGTTGGCAATGACACACTTGCTTTCAAAGTTCATGGTCCGATTTATCTATCAACGTTATCTTTACGTACTCAAATCTCAGGTATTAGAACAATTGAATTGTGGAAGGGACATACACTAATAAAATCAATAACTAACGACTTTATAGCGGGTAAAAATGTTATATCATTTGACCATGTTTTTCAACCTGGAAATTATGAACTAACAACTAATCAAGATAGAAACATCCTAGAATTAGGTACGGAAGATCCACAATTTTCATACTCGGATAAATTTATTGGTTTTGATAAAGTAATTAGTGGATATTTAAAAATTGGAGAGAGTGTTAAAAATCCAGGGGTCATACCTTACTTTTTTGAATGGCAAGTTAATTACGACTATTCTTCTTGTGAAATAAGGTATCCGATAAAAGCAACGGTCAAAGATGGTGTCTCCACCATTGAAAATCAGTTAACATTAGATTTATATCCAAATCCCTCAAGTGGATTTATCAATATAAATATAGATTTTCCAGCAGTTGCAGAAATATGGCAGATCGATGGTAAGAAAGTCATCCGGTCAAGAAAATTAAATGTAGGTAAAAACTCGATTAACACGCATTTAATCAGTGGAACTTACATCTTGAAATTGATGACAAATAATCACGTTATAAGTAAATTGTTGATTATAGAATAAAGAGGATATAAAAGAGATCAGCTTTTAAACTGAAATTTGATCATGAAAAACTTGCTGTCTAAAGACGATTTGTAAATCTGCAAGTAAATAATTAGAAATTACTCGAAAAAAGTACAACAGAGCTTACCTCTGAAAACACCTCCAGAATCTTTAGTTTAATATTGCTTCATCTCTACTCACAGCAGCAACATTGAATACTCCCAAAACTAAGCCTCCATTCTCGTCTCTAATGTTTCCTCTACTATTTGCTACAGGAAGCGCAAAAATTGAATTATCACCGTTGGTGGTCTGTTCTTGAACTATTTGCAAAAATCTAAATGCTGCATTAGAAATAGAATAGATTTCACATTTTACTTTATCACCTTGTTTTAGGTCCCTCGGAAGTCCATCATCGTCAATAGCATTTATAGCAAATCTCAGCGGTCGTATGAATGTAGTACCATCTATGTTTGTTCCAGCATCAAAAGTAGCGTCGTAAACGATGTTAAGTTCTTGTGGCCTATTAAGCAAGGTATCATTTCTGTAGGACTTTACCCAATAGGTATCTCCTTGACCAGGTAGATCTCTGGCATAAAGTTCTGCAAAGAAACCATCATCGGCGCCAAAAGCCTCATCTTCAAAATATATACTAATACTATCAATTTCTGCTACTCTATTTAGTTGAGTCGAAGAGGTTAATATTCTATCATTTATTTGGATCTTTAGAGAAAATTCATCTCCCACATTACCTACTGTTTCACCAACGGTTGGTGGAGTCCAAGCATATTTCCCCTCGGTTACATGTATGAAATTAAATACCTGTACGCCATTCGTAACGGTGACTACAGCATTTGTGATCCCTGTTGGAAGTCTATTGTCAAAATAATCCTGAGATTCATTAACTTCGATAATCTGTTGACCTCCATCGTTTGTGATCCATGCATCTACCACAATTTGCGATGCTTCGAAGCCATTATCTACTGTTATAGGATCTTCACAAGATGTTGATCCGATTATTGTGGCTATTACTATTATGTATAAATATTTTTTCATTGCTATTTTTGTTAGTGGTTTATGAGGTCTATTTGAATGTAAAATTATAGGAAATAGAAGGAATGAAATTACCAATTACAGATAATCTTATTGCTTCTGTATTTACGGGTTGTCCGACATTTACACGATCACCATCTTGTTTGAAGTAAATAGAAAAAGGGTTTCTGCGAGAGTAAACATTGTAGACTCCAAAGACCCATTGTCCTTTCCATTTTCTTTTTCCTGGTTTAGGATCTATAGTCAGTGCAAAATCTAACCTATGATAATCTGGAATTCTTACATTGTTTCTGACGTTATTATCATTGTTTGGAATGAAATATCCTTGCTGATAATAACCACTATTTGCAAATGTGGTTGGTGTTCCAGAATTATAGACGAAGTTGGCACTTAAAGTCAGTCTCTTATTTAATTCATAGAATGTAGTCACACTCAGATTATGTGTCTGATCAAATCTAGAAGGATACCATTCATTATTATTAATTCCGTCAACTAGTCTTTCACTTCTTGCTAAAGTATAGCTTATCCAACCAGAGAAACGCCCCTCTGCTTTCTTTAGCATCAATTCTGCACCATAAGCTCTGCCATCTCCATCAAGAATCTGACTTTCTACAAGTTCGTTTAAAATTAAGTCGGCTCCATCAATGTAATCAACAAGATCATTCAGCTTTTTGTAATATACCTCTCCAGAAAACTCATATTCATTGTTCTTGAAATTTTGGAAATAGCCTAGTGCTACTTGATCCGCCATTGCTGGTTTGATGTTATTTGTTGCTGGAGTCCAAATATCCACAGGAGTAGAAGCAGTTGTATTTGATAAGAGATGAATGTATTGCGCAGTACGATTATAACTGGCTTTGAAAGAACTATTATCCCCGAGGTCCACTTTCAATGAAAATCTAGGTTCTAAATTAAAAAAGTCCTCAATAATTTCACCACTTTCGGCTTGTGTTACATTTATCAATGGTCTCTGTACTCCACGTTCTGCATCTCCAAATGTGTAGACGTTTCTATCTCCAAGGTAAGCAAAATGCGATAGCCTGATTCCATAGTTTACTTGAAATTTATCAAAGAGAGTGATCTCATTTTCGACAAAAACATTACTTTCTAAAGAAAATTGACTTGATGTGCTGATATCTGTTGTTACATCATTCGAAACAGAGATTGCATTAGCTGGCTCGAAGATATAGTAGATTGATTGGCCACCAAACCTTAATACATTTTGTGGTCTGATAAAATATGAAAACTCTGGCTTTACACTATAGTTCTTGAGCTTGGCATTCCAGTCAAAGGAATCCTCATCTGTATTGCCGAAGTTGATTTGGTAGTCATAATTACTGTAGTATGTGGTAAGGTTGGCAAATAATTTATCACTAAACAAGTGATTCCATCTTACAGTTCCAGTCTGATTTCCCCAGTTAAAGCCCGCTGATTCTCCAAATCCAAAATTATCTCTTCCAAAGTAACCCGATAAAAAGACTTGGTCTTTGTCACTGAACTTATAATTTGTTTTTAGTGTAAGGTCATAGAAATTTAAAACTGGTGACCCCACATCTTCATCAAGAAACGGCTTAGAAAGTACATCAATATATGATCTTCTTCCAGCAATGATAAAAGAAGATTTGTCTTTAACGATAGGTGCTTCTACTGCAAGTCTACTAAATATGGTACCGACACCTCCAGTTATTTCAAGTTGCTTACTATTTCCTTCTTTCATCCGCACATCTAAGATAGAAGATAGACGCCCTCCATATCTTGCTGGGATTCCTCCTTTATATAGTTTTACATCTTTTACAGCATCAGGATTAAACACAGAGAAAAAGCCAAATAAGTGTGATGAGTTATAGACAGGCGCCTCATCAAGTAAAACAAGATTCTGATCAATAGATCCACCACGTACGTTGAATCCAGCAGCACCTTCACCTACAGATGTGACGCCAGGAAGAAGTTGTATGCCTCTTAATATCTCAGTTTCTCCTAATAGAGTAGGGAGCTTGGTCAATGTTTTGATATCCAACTTGTTGACACTCATTTCGAGTGATTTTACATTTCTGTCTACTTCTTCAGCGGTCACTACTATTTCATCAAGCGTATTGGCATCAGGATCTAGTTCTATTTCTATTTTAAGATTCTGATCAAGGGTAATGGTCTGAACTGCATCTTTATATCCAAGATACGTACCATTCAATGTGTATGTTCCTGACTCAACTGAAATAGAATAGAATCCATATTCATTTGACACTGTACTAGCTCCATTTTCTGATAGATAAATGAAGGCACCTATCAAGGTTTCACCATTGTCAGTATCTTTGATGTATCCAGATACCGTGAATTCTTGGGCTGATAAAGATGATGTGAAAATGAAAATGGACAACAGTGCTGCCACTTGTTTAATTAGTTTCAAAGCTTTGTGTTTTGTATATTAATAAATGAGTAACGCATGAAATCAAAAAGAGTAAACAGAAAAGATGTTTATTTTTGGGAAAATCGATGAGCGACCTATATTCAGATATTAAAGTGAGCTGTTCTCTAGATAGATGTGTAATAAATATCTAGGACTATGTGTGATAATTTTTGTTTTCAGTTGATCGAAATAACATATATTTGCACTTCAAATTAAACAGACATTGAAATATTCACTTCTCTTTTTATTATTTATTAGCATTATATTCTCATGTCAATCTGAGGTGGGTGGAGGTAATGTTATAATTTATGGAGACGTGATAGGTAGCTACGAAGGTCATTGTGCAGACTATAATACATCTACTTCAGAACTTTTAAATAGAGAAGAATCCACGTTATCAGTATCCGCTGTCAATACGGAAGGAGCCAGTGTCAAAACAACATGTGATAGATTCGACGATCAACAGTTAAAGCTTAAAAGTTCTTCAGCTTCTGTAATTAGCTTTGAGAAAGTTCTTTCAGCTAACTCAGTAATAACTCTAAAGTATATAGCTGCAAACGATAGCCTTGTACTTACTCAAACGGGAAGCGGCGGTAATAACTTGATTTTTGCAGGTGTGAGAAAATAAGCTGTCTCTTAGTTTTTTAAATTTCACAAAAAACTGAAAGGTTTGCTGGTTATATTAAACAAACATCCTAAGTTTAAATTGTTTGTTATCAATAGATTAAATATTTTTTACCATTCTAGTAGTTCAGTGAATTAGTGAAATAAGTATATTAATCACAATCAACCATTACTAATTCAGTAACTCCATTATCACCTAGTGTAAAGTGATGACATTCTCCATTTGTATTTTTGAGAATCAAACCTCCTCTGTATTGTGAGAAATAAACATCCTCTGATTTTAATATTACATTATCGACAGTCGGATCAAATGTGACGGAAGTAGACGTAAGTTGACCACTGTTATTTATTCCAATTCTGAAATATTTATCAATTGAATTACGCAGTACAACACCAAAATCACTACTTTCAAATTGCAAATTAGAATTCACGATCTCCATCCTTTCAGTTGGAGCACTGCTCAAGGTTTCTGAATCAATATTTCCATCGTTATCAACAATAATTCTAACATATTCATCATTAGGTGTCAAGAAAACGATTCCTTTCTCCACATTATCCACTACCAGATCACCTCCAGTAACCCTATTACTAGCTTCTGGTACGATGGTCATTTTTAAAGTATTGAGCCCATGTGTTACATCAGATGCCAACAAACAGCCAGAAGGGAGAAATGGATATGCTCCCCATGCTCCTTGATCCACTGTAACCATTTCCATTATTTTCGATGTATGTATCGTAATATCCTACTCGTTGTGGATCTTCTGGAGTAGAAACATCATACACTTGATATCCATCGTGATAATAGGATATATATAATCTATTGAGTTTCACAAACGGATTATGAGGTCTATTATTGGTGTGAGTAGGAGCTTCGAGCGGATCCTTGAATGTATGCGTTACAAATGGATCAGTTGGATCAGAGATGTCATATACATACATTGGCCTTCCTATGGGCACTTCTTCAGCGACATACAAATAAGGCGCACTTGGGTGCTTCCAACAGCTATGATTATACCCTCCATTTGCATCTGTATCGCCTATTCTATATACATTGTTCAAATCTCTCATGTCCCACATTCTGAAGCCTTGGTAGCCATGATTAAAATAGGCTGTATCATTTTTCACATATCCATCATGAATATAATAATTTCCATTGTTACTTTCTCCTGGCAATTCCCTGAATTTGACATTCTTCAGCAAAGTTGGATTACTAGGATCTGTTTCAATGTCGTACACAAAAACTCCATGATTAGAGGTGTTGGTCCCGTAGACATATAATCGACCAGAAGCTTTCTCAACGTAAATATTGTGAGCACTTCTAAATTGCGCAAGAGTCTGCGTATGACTGTAATCGTTTTTATCTATTATTTGAAGTCCCTCTTGACAAGCACCTCCATCACATACAGCGTAGATATAATCTCCATATTCTTTGAAATCTCTCCAAATTACAGAACTACCATCCACCCATTGTTCAACTAGGACAGGATTACCACAATCTGATACATTGATAATATTTATTGCAGAATTACTTCCTAATACAGCAAACTCTTCACCTCCATGTCTATATCCCCAGACATCATTATATTCAGCTCCTAAACCACTTAGGACAGCCATTCGTTTCATGTTTAGTGAATCTTGAGCTATAGCGCTTACGCTGAAACTAATACATAGAAAACATAATAAAACGTTCTTCATTTTCACACCATTTAATTAAGTCGATAAAATTTGGGATTGATATTACAGTTTTGTAATACAATGTAAAAGTAGTGATTATTAAAGTGATTTAACACTAGAAAAGGTCTCAAAGAAGGCTTTTGTACATAATTTTAAAGATTTATGGATTATTTTATAAAAATGGATGTCTTATTTCATGGTTGTATTGTCTGTTAGATTCAAAATTCTATTTTTGCATACTTAATACCTTGAGCTATGGCGGGTAATTCCGATAAAAACATAAATTTAACTACTGAAGAAGCATTTGAGCAATCTGATTTCAGAGCTGCTATATCAGTTGATTGCGTGATTTTTGGATATGATAAGAATGATCTGAAAGTACTATTACTTAAATCTGACATGTCTCTGTTTAAAGGTAAATTTTCACTTTTAGGTGATCTCCTCAAACACGATGAGAATACGGATCAATCAGCAAGAAGAATACTAAAAAAGCATACGGGATTATCTGGATTATTTATGGAACAAGTGTGTACATTTAGTGATGTTGACCGCCATCCGCTTGGGAGGGTAGTTACTGTTGCTTATTACTCATTAGTTCAGCTGAATGAAGACATGATGAATCTAAGTAATCGCAATACAAGTCTAAAATGGAAAAAAGTAAGTGATATAAAAGAATTGGCTTTTGATCATAAACTAATTTTCGACAAATGCTTGAAACAATTGAGATCTTGTTTGAGAGAGAAACCAATCGGATTCAATCTTCTTCCAGAAAAATTCACTTTAAAACAATTACAAAACCTATATGAAAAAGTACTTGACCTAGAAATTGATAAGAGGAACTTTAGAAGAAAACTAAGATCGATAAATCTTTTAGTTGATGTAAATGAAAATCAATCCGACGTAAACCATAGGCCTGCCAAGTTATATTCCTTCGATAAAGGTAGATACGATGCAAGAAAGCAGAAGGGTTTCAATTTTGAATTGTAGCCTCTTTTCCGAACTCTAGAGATATTTGCTATCAAATCCAAATGGTAATAATTCTTTTGAGGATTCTAATCTGTAAATCATTTCACCATCTCCTTTCAGTAGAATAGGGAAGTCGTGCTTATGTCTCATAGCAAATTCTGAGATTACTTGACGACAAGCTCCACATGGAGAAATGGGTTGGTCAATAAATTTTTTTGGGTTATGACTTACAATAGCAAGCAATTCAACTGGCGTTTTAGGTTCATTAGCCCCAGCATTATACAAGGCAACACGTTCGCCACAGATACATAAAGGGTACGATGCATTTTCTTGATTGCAGCCACCATAGATATTGCCACTATCAGTCAATACGGCAGCCCCTATATAGAATCCTGAATAAGGTGCATATACATTTTCTAACATGTCAATTGCTTTTTGCAAAACAGTCTGTTCGACAGATGACATTTGAGACTTGTTTTCATACACCGAGAAAGTGGAGGTTACTTTTACTTCTTTCATAAATTAAAACTCATTTTTAATTGAATTGCTAAAACAAGGTAATCATTTCTTTGCAGTAAGGATTCATGTCCCTGACTCAATATTGTTTAGTTTGCTTACATCTCCTAATATTTTACAATAAAAATGCACCCCAAAAAATGAGGTGCATGAAGATCTACTTTGGAATCAACTATTTAGTCAAGTTCAAAGAGTTAGTTCCTGATTTGTTTTTCCAGAAAATACTACCGTCTGATCTTACATTATATTTATTCCCCTTTGAATCAATGTATTCATTTTTTCGATATCTATTCTGACGATACTTCACCCAATCTAGATTTCCTCTTCTGGCTTTCAGCCCGTTTCTAGTATTTTCAATAACAACAAAATCATCAATTTCTCTAACAAAATACCTGCCGGAGATATTTCGAGTAGATCTTTCATCATCCCTGTTAGCCCAGCGATCAGGTCGGTTTTCGGAGTAACCATTATATGCATTATATCCATCATAACCGGAATAACTTTCGTTGTTATTATCACTTCCATAGTGTCCATAGTTATCATGATATGAAAAGTAATCTTGTCCAATTCCACAGTTACTATTACAAACATGATGGTGATGGACATGCCCCTTTTTTACGAATCTAATTCTCTCATCACCACAATTACTTCTATAGATCATCTCATGGATGTTCTTAATTTGGATAGAATTACCATTTCGATCAACAAATTTCCCACGCCTTGCTGGTCTGAAGGTAGTCCAGCCGGTACGAGTCAAATTTTTAACACGCACTTTATCGCGTTTCACTTTGACTCTAATCACA
>CAXBGT010000193.1:0-10369 GCA_963975265.1 uncultured Saprospirales bacterium | reverse complement strand
GCTTGCGTCGGGGTCATAAAAAAGATGTTTTTGCATAAAAACGCCGTATCACAAAAATGATCCGATTACCGACATTTAGGTTGGAAAAGTTTTGGCTAATACTCCTTCCGCTTGCGGTGGGGTATTCAAAATTTAGGATCTTTTTTACTTTCAAAAATAAAAATAATATTTGATATCTGGCCTCTTCGTAATTGCTTGTTTCGTCATGTATATGAATTTCAAATTTATTAACTTTTAAAACACAATGCAATGAAGAATTTTACGAGGTAGATTGAGGAATTTGTCAGTGTTTACAAAATAAGTGAAATAGTTCTATTCACTTATTAAGTAAATTTAGTAACTAAGTAATATACAGAGCCAGTAATCTGAATTGGGAAACATCCTTATAGGAATCAGGTGTAAACACTCTATATATAAATTAGGGAAATAAGGATATTTGTATTAATAACTCCATATTTTTTAATTCTTTAAAACCATAAGATGTTAACTAAATGTAGAAAATTTAGCTTTTTGTTTTTCTTGACTTTATCACTTTTTGTCCTTATTATTCCTAGTTGTAAAGATGATGAGCCTGAAGAGGAAGAGATGGAAGAAGAAATGGAAGAGCCAACAAATCTAAAGATTCGTAAAAACGCTAAAGACTTAACGGAGCAAGAGAGAAGTGATTATGTAAACGCGATTCTTACCCTTAAAGCGACGCCTTCCCCTTTTTCTGACACCTTATCCTATTATGACAGTTTTGTCAGATTTCACCAAATGGCAGTTGAAAAAACAAAATGTACAGGTTTCGGAGTAGCACATATGAACCCAGCATTTCCCGCATGGCACCGAAAGATGTTAATAATGTATGAAGATGCATTGAGTGAAGTCAGTGGTAAAGCTATTGCACTGCCATATTGGGATTGGACAGACCAAGCAAGTACAGATGGAACATTTGCTACAAATCTTATGGGTGGAAATGGTGATCCAAGTGATGAATATGCATTGAATGATGGACCATTTAGAAAAGACAATTGGCAAGTAAATCTATTTACAATAAGTGCTAATTATATAGGTCTGAATCCTCATCCATGGATCGTTCGTAATTTTGCAGCTACTATATTCGGCTCTGATAAATATCCTGGCTATCCTGTTTCTTTACCGACAACAGCGGAAGTTGACAATTGCTTAAGTATTTCTACATATGATATGTCTCCATGGGATTGTTCCAACGATAACCTACCAAATACATCTTTCAGATTTTGCCTAGAAGGATTTACAGACGGAAATTGTCCTGGACTACAAGCTACACACAATATCGGACATGATTGGATAGCCGGTTTCTTTGAGATTCCTGTTTCACAAATAGAAATGATTCCCACCGCTGCTTTTAATACATTTTGTGGAGAAATCATGAGAGATACTGTACCAAACAATGTACGTGTAGGAAGCATGGAGCCACTTGATGTATCTCCAAACGATCCTGCATTTTTTATGCACCACTGCAATGTTGATAGATTGTATGCTGACTGGCAAGAAATCGGAGACAATTTTGATAAGTACGAGCCAGTATCAGGAGCGCCCGAAGGCTACAACCTTAATGATAACATGTATCCTTATAATATATCGGAATGGCAAGCGATTCCAATAATAATTGCACATGGAGATACACCCGCGAGCATGATAGATTATAAAAGCCTTGGATATAAATATGAATAACAGAATGGACACCCTTTAAATTAATGATGCATAAGTTGGATGTTTTGGGCTCTTATACTTATAACTAACTTACAGTATTCATTGCAAATTAATTTGCCTAAAAGCCTCACTTCGGTGGGGCTTTTATAATTTGAGACTGTTATAGGGAATTATTATTCAAATTCTATTTATCTTTCTGCCGCATATCACTTTTTATTAATGAGTAAACAAAACCCACTTGTATACACCCATCGTTATCAAGTAAATGGCCACGACGTCAATCCTGATAAGTACTTAACCATTCCTTCTTTACTAAGGTCAATGCAAGAATGCTCCCTTCAGCATGCAAGAGCACTCAAAACCAGTGTGTGGGATATGGAAGAAGATCATATTTCTTGGGTACTGATTCGAAAGGAAATGAAAATCATTGAGCCTCTTCAGTTGGATGATGTGTATACGATAATTACATACCCTTCTGGCTTTGATAAATTCTTCGCTTTTAGAGACTACCTCGTTTTTAATGAAGACAAGAAGTTGATAGCTGCCGCAAGTTCTACTTGGTCGTTGATTGATACAGATACTCGTAAGTTAAGTAAGATTCCAACTAAGATTCTGCAAATAGGTGCTCCGAAAGACTTGAAATTTCTCTCTCATGCGGATAAAGTTATGGGTAAACCTGAATCATGGACTACCGTTGACACAAGGAAAGTTAGACCATATCATCTTGATTGGAACAATCATGTAAATAATATTGTCCTAGTTAGCTATATGCTTGAATCATATAAGTTAAATGGACTTGAGGATCAAGAGATTACCAAGGTACTTGTACATTTTAAGAATGAAATATCTCTAGATAAAGAAGTAGAAGTTCAAATTGGTAGCAAGGGTGGTGCTAGATATGCTGTTCTTAAGTCAAAACAAGAACATAAGGTTGTAGCAGCTTGCATAATTACACTACGACCGTAATTATGTTAATTTTTTGTGTATATCTTTTGGTCAATATTGTTCATTCTATATGCCTTATGCGGACAATATAATGACAAGAACGACTGTTCAGTCTGAATCAAAAAGACTACTTTTGTGACCGATTAATAAAATGAACATTTCAATATGAAATATATATTAGGATTTTTTGTGATTTTATTCTTTATAAGCTGCGACAATGAATTAGATCTTGTTGCTGACTTTAAAGAGGTGCCTATTGTTTATGGTCTCATTGATAGAACAGATACGGCACAGTATGTCAGAGTAGAAAGGGCATTTGCAGACAGAGCAGTTTCTGCAAATGAAATAGCACAGAATCCTGATTCACTTTATTATGATGATATCACTGTAAAACTGATTAATAAAAGAACTGGTTCAGAATTTATACTACAAAGAGTAGATGGTAATTTAGAAGGGTATCCTAGAGAAGATGGTGTATTTGCTACTTCTCCTAATTACCTATATAAAGTAAAAACTGTAAATTTCCCACTGGCAATTGGTGACTCAATTTCACTGGAGATCGGAGGTGTTTTTGAAGATAGACTAGTAACATCAATAACAGATATTTTCAAAAAACCATTCTTTGTAACTCCATCTAATCTGAAATTTGAAAGAGGTAAGTTGTTTTCTCTTAGTTGGAATTCTGATATCCCTACGGTATATTCAGCGGCATTTATTTTTAACATTACAGAGATTAGTGCAAATGTGAGTAAAGACACGGTACTAAGATGGGAAGTGCTGAATAACTCTAATAGATTAATGTTGGAAGTGGAAGGAGAGTCTTTTTACTCCTTCTTGAAAGGTGCTCTTACTGCGAATAGTAACGTTACAAGATTCATGAATTCTGCAGAGTTTGAGCTAGTATCTGGCAATGCAAGCGTTTCTGATTATATCAGAGTAGGGCAGGCTAATCTTGGAATAACAAGCAGTGGAGAGATTCCTTCTTTTTCAAATTTGAGTGAAGGTCTAGGGATTTTTGGAAGTAAAGCTGTCGATCGTAGAACTGGTATTCCTTTCAGAGACTCTACTTTAGATAGCTTAAGAGGTAGTGTAATCACCAAAGATCTAAATTTCCAATAAATAATCTAAGCATTATTAGATCCCCGATAAGTATTTTATACTCCTTTTGTTAATCGAGTGTTAACCACTTTTACAAACTTGGAAACAAACGATATTTGATTTACATTTGTATTGTACTTTAGAACGATTAGGCATAATTATTGTACTGATTGTAATCTAATTATACATTATCATTTTTTTTAATATTAATCATTTTATAAATATATTTCAGTTATGAAAAATTTCAGAATTTTAGCATTATTTGCTTTTGTTGCTGCACTTTCTTTTACAGCTTGTAAAAACGAGGCTTCAGATGCCCAAAATGCAGCGAGAGAAAGCCTTGCAACAACAGCAACGACAACAACAGCAACGACAACACCAGCAACTACACCTGCTCAACCAGCAGCGCCAGTTGGACCATTAACTTCAATTGAATTCGAAGAAGATACTTACGATTTCGGTGAAATCATGGAAGGTGAAAAAGTAGTTCACATTTACAAATTCAAAAACACAGGAAAAGAGCCATTAGTAATAGCTAATGCAAAAGGTTCTTGTGGATGTACTGTTCCTGAATGGCCAAGAGAGCCAATCCCAGTAGGTGGATCTGGAGAAATCAGAGTACAATTTGATTCTAAAGGAAAAGGAAAAGTTGGCGGAGCTACTCAAGCTAAGAAAGTAACTCTTACTGCAAACACTGATCCAGCTAACACTTTCCTTAATATCAAAGGAAAAGTAAATAAGCCAGCTGAAAGCTAAGAATCGCTAAGATTTAATAAATATAGGATTGTTGATTTATTTCTGCAATCTAAAGGTAAGACCACTCAGAAATGGGTGGTCTTTTTTGCATTTAGGCATATTGTCTTTTATTAGTTCTGATTAGAGATGCAAAACTAGTAGGCAGACTAGATTTTCAGACAGCTGGATTCTCTTTTATTTTATCAAAGAATAACTAAAGATAAAAGAACCGATAGCTCGAATGGGCGTCATTTCAAAAGTGATGAATTTCAACCATGAAGGGCATTTTCGAATGTCGATGTTCATATGATTATTTAGTAAGTGAATTAATTTGTGTGATTAGAGTTTTTGGCCTTTACAGAGGGAAACGTGAGATAATCGTATTGAGATCGTAGGCAGGAGCCTACGACCAACATCAGTCATCGTTATGTTCGTCAACATTTCCGAATGTCGATGTTTTGTATGGTTAATTTAGATAAATTGATATTTCAAATCTCACACACCATGTTCTCGTCTTGATCCCCTAGTTTTGTGTACTTTCTATATTGTCTAACTCAAGAAAGGATAGGAGGGAAGTTGCAATGAATTCCACATGAGACATAAGTCTCGAGATCGATTAGGTTCGTGATTTGGACTTATTTCAATTACGTTTGTTGGCATCAATTACAAATGCAATAGAAAGGTCTGTAAATGTTGGGATGGCATTAAAAAAGAGCAATTAACTTTGTCAATTGCTCTTTTACCTTTATTAAAGTAGTACTTGCTATCTATACTTCTTCCTCTTCTTCCCAAATAATAGGTGTAATCATCTCTAAATCTAGGAGAGCCGCTTCTTTTGCGCTGATACTAAAGAATCCAAATAATCCACCAGATGCTTTCGCAACATGCTTTGCAAACGATAAGTAACTGTTATAAAGTGTAGCACCTAATTGTGGAGATAATTTAGCAAGAATAGGATTTAATGCAGTAAGTTTTGTGGCTACGGTACTGTTTCTTGTTTCCAAGTCCGATAATGCAGTCATGTAGTTTTCCATTCTTTCATGAAAGTCAACACCAACTTCTTCATAAAATTTAGTTAATGCTGATGGTAAGCTATATGATCTAATTTTTGTAATTTTTTCTGCCCATTTAGTTTCATCTTCATTGATTTTTCCATCAGCACCTGCTATGTAAACAGTGATGAGTGCAATAGCATCTTTTAATTGGTCAAACTCTGATTCTGAAAGTACTTTGAAATATTCTGTCATTGTATGATTTTTCTTGTGTCGTAAATTATATTGCAAAAATATAATCTTCAGTCTAATAATTGCGTGTTCGCTCGTTAATTATTTATTAGTACTATGAATTCTTTACATTAACTTGTAATTCTATAATATGTTATGGACTAAAACTCCATATTTGATTATTATTCTCATATTTTCGCGATCATCATCAATGTGAATTATTGTGAAAGTTCTAAATTTAGAAAAAGTTTCTCGAATAAAAAGGAATAATCTTGTAGTGGAGTATTGTGGAGGGCACTATACAAAACGTGAGGCTATGTATATTGGAGGCATTGGAGTTGGAGGACTGAAATATTTGGAAGGTGCGGATGTGGTGGATTCTATTAAAAGGCAATATTATCTTAGATCTAATATCGAAACATTAAAAAATGGAATAGCCTTTTATCTGAGAGACGATGCAGGCAATTACATGTTGCTGATGCATCAATCGGAAATCTTAAGTATTTCTTTTGATAAAGAAAGTGATGAATTGAAAGAACGATCAAATTTTTCTCTCTTTAAAAAATGCATGTCAAAAGGTATTCCGTACCACTATTCTAAGTTGATGTTGATGGAAGATGAAATTCTAAACCTCTATCCTACGAAACTGAAAATAATTACAACAGGCCTAGATGAAATAAATTTCGAATGCTCGAGAAGAAATCCATTGAAAGTAAAGGAGTTTTTTATCAATTCTCCATTTGCTGACAAGTTCGTAGAAGAATATAGGACATTTGAATATCTATAGAAAATTAAATCATTTAAATATAAATGAAGTGGCCTAAATTAAAATAAATTGTAATGAAATTAGTCTTAAACATATTACTTATTGGCACATTATTAATTGGGTGTAAGTCAAACCAGAAAGTAGAATCAGATGTATCCGCAGAGTTACCTTTTACTTGGGACAATGCAACTATCTATTTTTTGATGACGGATAGATTTTTCAATGGAGATACCACTAACGATTATCAGCACACTGCAGATAATCCTCCGGCGCCGCTTAGGGGATATATGGGGGGTGATATAAAGGGTATTACAAAAAAAATAAATGATGGATATTTTTCAGATCTAGGTGTAAATGCAATTTGGATGACACCCTTGGTAGAACAAATCTCTGGATCTGTAAATGAAGGCACCGGTAATTCATTTGGATTTCATGGATACTGGACCAGAGACTGGACAGCACTAGAAAAGAACTTCGGTACTTCATCTGATTTGAAAGAAATGGTTAACACCGCCCATGCAAAAGGGATAAGAGTCCTTTTTGATATAGTAGCAAATCATACGGGGCCAGTGACTACTTCTGATTCTAAGTGGCCTGATGAATGGGTAAAGACCGGGCCAAGGTGTAGCTACACTTCTGCGGAAAGTACGATTAATTGTACTTTGGTTGATAATCTACCAGACATAAGAACAGAAAGTGAAGAAGAAGTTGATTTACCACCATTCTTAATTGATAAATGGATAAAAGAAGGTAGGTATGAACAGGAAGTAAAGGAGCTGGATGCGTGGTTTAAGATGACTGGATATAAAAGAACAGCTATAAATCACATATTAAAGTGGCTTGTAGATTATATTGAAGAATACGGCATCGACGGATATAGAGTGGACACCGTAAAACATACAGAAAGTTATGTTTGGAAAAATTTATGGAAATCTGCTCAAACTGCACACAAGAAGTGGAAAAAAGATAATCCTGAATCTAAATTAGATGATAATGATTTCTATATGGTAGGGGAGGTGTATAACTTTTTTGCAGGAAATGGTCGAGCTTTTAATTATGGTGATAGGGAAGTAGATTTCTTTGCCAATGGGTTTCATAGTTTAATCAATTTCGATTTTAAAGGGGATGCAAACAAGTCTTATGATGAATTATTTTCGAAGTATGACGGTCTGCTGCATAATGAATTTAAAGGGAAAAGTATTGTGAATTACGTAAGTTCTCATGATGATGGTGGACCATTTGATTTAAAAAGAGAAAGGCCTTTTGAAGCCGGTACAAAGTTGCTTCTTTGTCAAGGAGGAGTGCAAATATACTACGGTGACGAAACAGCAAGAATACTAACTGCAGAGGCAGAAGGAGATGCTACTTTAAGATCTTTTATGAATTGGGATGAACTAAAAACCATGAAGCAAATTAATGGTTATACAGTAAATGATGTACTTATCCACTGGCAGAAACTTGGACACTTTAGAAACCGACATCCAGCAATTGGTGCAGGAAAACATATCATGCTAAGTGATACTCCTTATATGTTTACAAGAACTTGGACTGCGCCAAATGGATCCAAAGATGATGTGCTAATTGGTTTAGATATGCCTAAAGGTAATATGGTTATTGATGTTACAGCACTTGCCAAAGATGGTGAACTAGTGCAAGATAAATACTCTGGAATAACTCAGACTGTGGTAAATGGAAAGATTACAATTGACAGTATGTTTGATATTGTGTTATTGGAGAAGGTGCAGCGTTAATTTTGAACTTAGAACATTAATTTTTAATTGGCAATAGTGTCTGCACACCTACATGGTGTCTGATACTTATTAGTTTTGTACAGGTCGTCGGATTTAAGAACTCTTAAGAAAAGGTAGATGCCTCGAACATGAAAATGTGAGACACTCTTTGAGATGTCAGACATGTCGGACTTGGTTTGACCATAGTGTTTACTATGGTGAAACCAAGTCGATTGTCGAAGGTCCTACATCGTATTGTCTAGCGTCGAATAAAAATCAATGCATCCTATCCCCGCGCGTCTCTAATCTCTTCATCAACTCAGCCTCATATTCCAGAAATTCATCCCATCGTTTCATCGCACGTTCTTCTCCGCAGTACAGTTTTGCAAGAGAAAGAAACATTTTGTAATGTCCGGCTTCAGAAACCATGAACTTGTGATAGAACTCTTTAAGACTATCGTCAGATATGTGCAATGAAAGTAACCTGAATCGTTCGCAACTTCTCGCTTCAATAAGTGCGAATGTAATCAACTTTTCTAACAATCTGTCTTCAAGGCTTCCACCTCCTTTTTGAAATTTTATTAGCTCATTTACGTAAAGGTCCTTTCTTTGTTTACCAAGTTTGAGCCCTCTTTTATCCATTTCTTTGAGAACTAATCGAAAGTGTCCCCATTCTTCAGAAACTACTGGAGTGACTTCTTTAACGAGCTCTTCTCTGTCGGAATATGTTGATATTAGAGATATGCATTGGGTTGCAGCTTTTAGTTCACAGAAGGCATGATCCGTTAATATTGCCTCTAGGCTTATCTCTGTCATGTCGACCCATCGAGGGTCAGTTGGTAGCTCTAATCCTAAAACTCTTTTGTAGTCAACTATTTCTCCAGACATTCTAATTGATTTTTTAAAAAGTCTACATTGAAGATATTGTATTGCTCATATCCACTAGACCATATCACACCTATATTATCTAAGAAATTATCTTTTAAGTTACTGAGGTCGTCTTTCTCTATTTCAAATACCCCAGTGTATAATGTATTGCCCGTGTATGGTTCGATTGTACCACTATTTTGAATCATACTTGTACAATATACCTTACTTCCATCTATCATTTCGAATCTCATGGTTTCGTTGGCACGTAGCATTCCGTATGTTTTTTTTGCATCCTTCGATTTTACTCTAAAGTCTAAAGTTATATAATACTTTCTGCCAACTTTAGACACATGAGCATCACATTTTATGAAATCATCACTTTTAAAATACGATTTCATTTTTTTCTGGCTATGCCCAAAGAAAAACTCTGATTTTATCTCTTTTTTATCAGAAGCGAGAACATCGTCGTATCCATCAAAGACAATTTCACAATCATACACATCCCTTGGTGACTTAATTTTTTCTACTTTGAAATTCTCAGGATAGCTGATGGCCGCATTTTTATTATGAAGCTGATTTTTTTCTTCTATTGAGGTTTGTGATTCATTCAGATCGGGACTATTTGCCTCTTCTATCTCTTCTTCAATTGTCCCTCCCATACCAGAATCTGCAAGCTGAGGATCTTCTGTTGTTTGAATAAGTTCAGCGATATGTTTTTCTATATTCTTTACTTTTCCATCAAGTAGCTCATTGGCTTCAGCAATTAATTTACTGCTTTTCTTATATGCTTCGTTATTCTTATTTACAGATGCTTTTGTAATTTTTATTTGCTTTTTCAATTGATCTTCCGCTAATCGATCTTCTGCTTCTTGTGCTTTTAACTTTCTTTCTGTTAAAAGCTTAATATTATTTTTGAAAAACTCCATGTTTACAAGTAGTTGTGCTTCATCACTTAAGAATGACTTCAGTACATTTTTTACGGTCTCTCTTTGATCTACAGTCAAAGGATATTTTCCCTCATTAGGGGCTTGGAATGCATCTAAGCTCGTACTTGTTTCAGAAATAATTTTACCTTCTGAATCAATTGATTCATCAAATTTCACAACACTCCATGATCCATCTGCAGCTATCAGTATTTTCTGACCAGATTCTGTCATCAGAATCTTTTGAGCATTCAGTGGTGAAATTCCTAAGGTGCAAACCAAAACCATGAATGCTATCATGATTTTCAAAAGTGATAAGTATTTGTTTCTTTCTAACATAGAAATCAATTTGTGTTGTATTTGATGCAAATATAGTGTTTAGACAAAGGATATTACTTGTCA
>CAXBGT010000192.1:0-10477 GCA_963975265.1 uncultured Saprospirales bacterium | reverse complement strand
AAGATGTTACTATGCTGTTTCCTGATTTAATGCTTGTTCTGAAAATAACGATGCGCTAGCCACCGGCAGCCATCTTGTCTTTACCAAATGAGAAGAGATTCTTATTTTGTCCGGCAGGTTGTTAATATTTATAGAAGAAATCTACATAGAAAGGCAGGGCAGGTTTTTAGCCTAGCCAATAACTTCTACCCTCTCACTTTCGGATCAAAAATCCGGTACCCGTAATCAACTAAAATATTAATCAGGATAAATACAATACACACAAATATCACACAGCCTAATAGAACTGGAATGTCATAATTGATTAATGCATTTACTGTCAATCCCCCAATTCCTTTAAAATTGAATACATTTTCAACAAAAAACGCACCTGCAAGTAATGAGGCAAACCACCCAGTGACAGCTGTAAACACAGGATTTAGAGAGTTTTTAACAGCATGATTAATAACTACTTTTTTGAATTCCAATCCTTTGGCCTTTGCTGTCCTCATGTAATCCTGAGACAATATATCAAGCAAAGAAGCTCTCATCAGCTGCGTAATGATGGCTAAAGGTCTTACGCCCAAAGCAATTGCTGGCAGGATCAAATTCTTCCAGACGATTACCTCATCACCTATGTCATTAATATCAAAAATACTACCTTGAAGATTTAGTCCAGTGTAATCTCTCAAGAGGAAACCGAAAACCAATGCAAGGATAATTGCGCTCACATAACTGGGAACTGAAATGCCCAAAACTGAAACACTAATGATAAATTGATCGAGCCAAGTATCTTTCACCAATGCTGCAATAATACCCAATATTATACCAAACAGTATAGCGATCATCATAGCCGTAATAGCCAGAATCATGGTTTTGGGAATCGCATCTAATAATAAAGCAGACACACTCCTACCCGACTGGAACGACTCCCTGAAGTATGGAACTTTGAAGAGTAAACTTTTCGATTCTTTGCCACCAAATGGTTTAAAATAAGAGATACCCTTGGACTCGTATCTTAACCCATCTCCAAATCCAATTGGGGAAATATCATTCAGGTAATAGAGCATTTGGATCTGCAAAGGCTTGTCCAAAAAAAGCTCTGCTTGCTTTCTTTCTAGTGCTGCACTATCCGTCCTTTGACCGAATGTGAGTCGAGCTGGATCAACAGGAGCAAGATAAATAATTGAGCTGATTAGAACTACAGCTGAGATAAGCACTAAGATGGATGAAAGAAATGTATAGATTAATGACTTCAATTATTATTTATTATTGATGTGATGAAGGTAGTGTAATTTTTAGTTTTCACGACACTTCTACAAATGGACTTTTTATTGAATTAGTCCATTACTTATTTACAGAAGTATCCTTTAACCGACAAAACTTATACGGTATTGATCTGTTTCTCTACCTTTGCAAGACACAGAATAGACGATATAACAGAACGAATGAACATCGAAAAAATAGACTACTCCCAAGTATCAGCAATATCTTCCAAGGACCTAGCTTATATCAAATTAGAACCATTTTTGAAAGAGTTCTACAATTACTCACCTGACCTCTCCTCATTCGAAAAAGCCATAGTCGATAGAAAGTCAAAACGAGTAGATAGATCGCTTCTTGTTAGTGTTCTGGAGGCAAATTACTCTGAAATCAATCCATCAGAACTTCAAAAAGTAAATATTGCTTCACTTAGGGATGAAAATACATTTACCATAATTACTGCACATCAACCAAGCCTTCTTGGTGGCCCATTATATTATATTTTGAAGGTATGCTCTGTTATCAATCTTTGCAAACAATTAAAAGATAAATATCCTGAATATAATTTTGTCCCAACATTCATAAGTGGTGGCGAAGATCATGATTTTGATGAGATTGATCATCTAAATCTGTTTGGCAAATCGGTAAGTTGGGATCGTGAAGCACGAGGGCCAGTAGGAAGACTAGATATTGAAGGATTGCAATCAGTAATTGATGAAGTGCTAGAAATACTCGGAGACAATCCGATCACCCAGAAGCTTAAATCAATTCTGAATGAGAGTATAGAATCTTGTGACACCTACGGACTGTTTGTATTCAAATTTGTGAATGCACTCTTTGGTAAATATGGCGTGATCGCTGTCAACATGGATGATGCAAAATTAAAGGCTGCATTTGCTCCAATCATGAAAAAAGAACTGCTTGAGAGATTGAGTCAACCTCTTGTTACTGAAACTCAAGAACAACTAACTACTCATAATTTCAAGGCGCAAGCGTTCCCTAGAGATATAAATCTATTTTATTTAGGAGAAGGTTCTAGAGACAGAATTGAATATGAAGACGGCAAATACGTTATCGTAGATAGTACATTGACTTTCAGCGAATCAGAAATATTAGAAGAATTGCATTCGAAACCAGAAAACTTCAGTCCTAATGTAGTTATGCGACCACTATATCAAGAATCAATCCTACCAAATCTGGCATATATTGGAGGAGGAGGAGAGATAGCATATTGGCTAGAACGAAAATCTCAGTTTGAAGCTTTTGATGTCTTTTATCCCATGCTGATCCGAAGAAACTCAGTCATGATTATTAATAAAGGACTGAATAAAACGATGGACAAATTGGGCTTCAGCACAAGTGATTTATTCCAGACTGAAGATGAGCTAATCAATCAATACATCAATGCAAATACAGAAGTAGAAATCGAACTTGATGATCAAAAAACGACTATCCAAAAAGCATATGAGGAAATAGCTAATAAAAGCAAACAAGTTGACCCGGGACTTGCCAAATCTGTACTTGCAGAAATGACAAAGCAGCTCAAAAATATTGATCAAATGGAGTCAAGAATGAAAAGAGCCATCAAGTCTCAACAAGAAGTACAGGTCAATAAAATTGGTAAAATGAAAGACAAGCTATTTCCGAACAATGGTCTTCAAGAACGATTCGATAATTTCATGCCACATTATATGGATATCGGTGAATCATTCTTCGATGACTTAATAGAGCATCTTGATCCTATGGACCAGCGGTTTATTGTGATGAATTAAATTTCTTTGCTCAATATTGCTTTATTTATTCTATAGTAATTGCCTACCAAATAACTGACAAATGTCTTTGTGCTCTTATAGAAAACACTTTTGACTTTAGTAGAATACTGTATAATCTCAAGTAGTAATAAACATAGTACTAGATAGATTATCTTACCTGAAAAAAATCTTTTAACCATCTAATCTTGTAGTCTCGAATCTCTAGATCTCGCGGTCTACAATAGCTAACGGATGCACTTACTAGATTATATTTTATCAATTACCCCACACAAAAAGATATAGTCTCTCAATATTCAGCAGAAATGCCTATTTTGAGCATCACAAATTAGACAATAACCTTATGAAATTAAGTCTCACCGTTTCGTTGCTCTTTCTTTTTTTTGTGGCCAATACTCAATTACCAAGTACTGACCTATATATGTTGACCATGCTCAACAATGGAGAGAAAATAACTATGAAAGATCCTGTCTACATAAGTGGTTTTAATCCTAATGGGTATAATAATCAACCATCATTTATCAATCCAAGGGAATTATACATCACAACTGACATGTATGATAAAAATTTCACGGATATAGTAAAGCTGGATCTTCAGAATGAAGAATATTATAGAATTACAGCAACAGATAGTATAGCTGAATATAGTCCAACTCCAAAAGCAGTCCAGTCCTACTTTAGTGCGGTAAGAGTTGAAAAAGATGGAAAAACACAATCCCTTTGGCTCTATCCAGAAAACCACCAAACTTATGGCAAAAGAGTGCTTAACGACATTGGAAATGTCGGTTATCATTGCTGGCTATCCGAAGATGTAGTCGCCTTATTTTTAGTGGATGAACCAATGCAATTGGCTATTGGAAATATCAAAGAGGACGTAACTCAAATAGTACTTGAAAATATTGGAAGGTGTTTCCGCCAAAACTCTGAAGGCAATCTTCTATTTATTCACAAGGTCACTCCAGAAATATCATATATTAAATCATTTGATATTGAGACTAATAAAATTGCAAGTATTACTGAAACTTTAATTGGAAGTGAAGATTTTGAATTACTAAATGATGGCACTTTCATAATGGGGAGTGGCAGTAAGCTTTACAAGCTAAATCCTGAGCAAGATACTAGTTGGCAAGAAGTAATAGATCTTGCCGATTTTGAAATAATGAATATCACAAGACTTGCAGCATCTAGAAATAGATTGGTGTTAGTAAACAGTCCAAAATAATATGCGAACCTTTCTATTCTTCAGTTTACTTATCGTTTTTTCTTCTTGTAAAACTAAGAGCATCATCTCGGAGGTTGATACTTACAAAACAGAAATCGAGCATCATAGAGCGGAATACAAACAAGACTTTCTCAAAGATGAACGATCTCCTTTAAGAGAGTATGATTTCGAGTTCATGAATTTCTATCCTGCCGACATTGCCTATAAGTGTGATTGCTCGTTCGAATATACACGTGATGCTAAGCCTTTTGAAATGAGTACCGTAAGTGGAAAAACTAAAATATTCACTAAATATGGTGTTGCATCATGTTCTATTGATGGAAACCTATTTGATGTAAACATATACGGTAGTAAACAAACACAAGCGATACCTGGATATCGCGATTACTTGTTCATCCCATATAAAGATCTTACCAGTGGGGATTCTACATATGGTGGAGGTCGATACATCGATATGAGAATGGGAGATATCAGAAATGGCAGAGTTACAATTGATTTCAACAAATGTTATAACCCTTGGTGTATGTATAGTGATGGATATAATTGTCCTATTCCTCCGATTGAGAATCATTTTGGGGTCGCTATAAAAGCTGGAGAAATGGTTTGGACTGGGGAGAAGAAAGGGTGATTTTACTACCAAAGCCATAATCCGTCAGCTTACCCTTTAAAGAATAGCGAACACTTTTGTTCGCTAAACAGAACTGTTTTAAATTTGCAGAAACAGAACAGAAATCTAGGTTAAGAATAGACAACTAGTCGCCGAGCAATTTTGCACCCCATCACGCGTTTGACCCTTTCTCCTGTCTTACCCTTCCAGGGCAAGATGTTACTTTTCGGTTAACTGATCATCTAATAATTATTTCAATAATACTTAAAAGCATACATTCTTTACACAAGGTTTCCTTTTGAAAAAGCTATTTCTATCCTACTTACTCATATACACAATACTGATCTTTTACTCCATCAAATGCTTTGATCAATCGGTTGAAAATATCTTTCTCGACTGTGATAGCACGACCATCTATCTCGACGATTGGCGTTAATTCTCCCATGGTGCCGGTGCAGAAGACTCCGTCTGCATTGTACAATTCTGTGAGGGAAAGATTCTTTTCATAACATCTAACTCCGATATCGCCCGCTAATTCCATAACCAATCCACGTGTAATTCCATGGAGGCATGCATCTGCGAAAGGAGTATACAATTTCCCTTTGCTAACCATAAATATGTTAGTCCCATTGAGTTCGCTAGCGAATCCAGAAGCGTCTAGCATCAACGCTGCATCCTTACCCGCTACATTAGATTGTATTTTTGCTAGAATATTATTGATCAGATTAGTATGATGAATTTTAGAATCTACGTGCATGGGAGAGTTTCTCCTTATTGAAGAAGTGAATACTGTGATGCCGTGATCGTTATCATAGACAGGCGGCTTGTACTCAGGTAACACAATAAGACAAGTGCCCATATTATTTAACCTTGGATCCATACCTGAAGTGATTTTTTCACCACGTGTAAGGGTAAGCCGAATATGTACATCATTGGTCATATCATTTGCCTGCAATGTCTCGAAGATTTTGGACTTGATCCAGTCACTTTTTGGTATGTCGGTGAAGGCCATTGCTTTGGCGCTGTGTTGCAGTCGTTCGAGGTGTCTATCTAAGCAGAATACTCCGCCGTTATATACTCGCAGACCTTCCCATACCGCATCTCCGCCTTGCACAACACTGTCAAAAACAGAAACTTTTGCTTCATCTCTATGATACAATCCATCTTTAACATAAACTTTTAGGTCCTTATTTCTTTCGTCAAATTTCTGTAGCATATCTACGCTTTTATTGCTTTTTCAAATAGTTGATTGTAATATGGAAGTACCTCTTCGTACACAGGCACTAGCCTATCATCCAAGATAGTCACTTCTGTTTTTTGGGTTTTCACAAATCTGGTAGACTTATGAACGCTATGATACCAATATTTGGCCCATGTCCCATCTTCGGCTCTTGCTCCAGCTTCCCAATTTAGCATTGCTTTCTCGAATGGAATAGACAGTTGACTACATAGTTCTTGAAGTACTTTTTCTGGATTCAATAATAATTGTCCACTGTCAATCACAACGGGATCAAATTTACTGTTGGAGCATATTTCATTATATATCTCCGCTTCTCTTCGGAGTCCTACATCGTTCGCTACAGGATTCGTTATCACTTTGGCAAATGAAGCGATCAGTCTACTAGGGTCTCGGATCAAGAATACATTGCGGCAATCAAAACTATAACTGTAATCATAACCATCCATATGATGTGCCATATTCTTAGCAAATAAATACTCTTCTTTTCTATCCGCTAATAATACATCTTGGATTACATCAAATGGGTCACTCGACATGGATGAAAGAATATCCTGATCTCCAGGATGATCAACAGCAAAATTAGCTAGATAATAAGCATAAAATGGCTCATCAACTATTGCAGTGTCTGCTCTATTGCCAAACGAATACATCATCGCTGTGGAGATGTTTCTTGGACCAGATATTAGTTGGATGAGTTGTGTCATTTGTTTGATGCCGGTAAATTATAGTACAAGGATAATCAATTCTTCAATTTATTGCTAAAATAGAGTAAGATCAATGGACAGAATATGAATGGTAGAAATCTGAGATAACTCACATACATTTGATACGTGTAATAATCTTTAACTTCATGGTAGTATTCACTTGTTTTCTCCACAAACTCAATGCCCATCATTTCATATCCCCAATAACTATACCCATACGAAATAAACTGAATAACAAAATATGAGATGATCAAACACCACATCAGCCTATTAAAGAAAAAATCAGTAGCCTCTATTTTCTTATAAACAAAACTGCCAAGTCTTAAAACAAAAATAATAAAAGTTAAGTAATAGATGCTCTCTTTTAAAATCAATGTAGCGATTGAGGTAGCATTCATGATTATACTTACATCTCTGAAAAAAGTGCTAAATACATATGCTAAACTAGATCCACAAGAATAAATAAACATACCAACGAGTAGTATCATGAAAACATCACTCCGTTTATAACCTTCCATTAAATCATGGTCAAGTGGTGCGCTATTCATCTATTTCTTTTTCAATACTTTTACAATAGCCTTTAAAACCATTGGCTCCATCACACTATACCCAAGTTCAGTAGGATGTACCTCATCTTCTGCATACTTCTTAGGCAAGCCATTCCGCTCGTCTGCCATTTCAGAAAAATAGTCTAGGTAGCAGAATCCTTTAGTTTCAGAATAAGCTTCTATCATATTATTCAATGCAGGTATTTTAATATTTGGTTCTATTCCTGGCCGCCATGGATAATCGTAAGCTGGCAGTACTGAACAAAGAATCACTTTAATACCAATTGTATCCGCGAGTTCTGCCATTGATATTATATTGCCTAAAATCTCATCTAATGTCATAGGGCCAGTATTTCCAGCAATGTCATTAGTACCTGCAAGAATCACAACCGCATCTGGATTAAGATTTAATACATCTTGACGCATTCTGAGGAGCATCTGCGGAGTTGTTTGTCCACTAATTCCTCTGCCTACAAAAGGATTCTCACTAAAAAAGTCGGGTCTCATATTGACCCATCCTTCGATGATACTATTGCCCATGAAAACAATCCTCTTTTCTCCTTTCTGGATTTCTGGCAATGCTTCATTAGCCGCTTTGTACTTTTCTAGATTTGCCCAATCCTGAGAAGATATATTTGTAGACAACATTGCAAATAGAATTAAGAAGATGAATTTTATAGTTGTTTCGCATTTCATAAAAACAGAAGGATAAATTACTGTCACGCTTTGATTTTACTTCTGAAAAAATACCAAAATACAAATGATACGGCAACTCCAAAAATAAATGGCAACATCCATATCATTTCCCAATTGTGTGTTCCATCAGCATTAGTATAAGCATTCACTGTTTCTCCAGCAATTCCGGTTCCAATGAGAGCCATAAAGCCCATCGTTAATAATGAAAAGAAACCTTGGGCTGTACTTCTCAAATGAGTAGGAACAATTGTGTCTAGATAAATTTGCGCAGACAACATCGAAAAGATATATGCAATCCCATGCACCGCAATTCCTATAATCAACAACCACTCCATATCATATTGATAACCTAGAATAAATAAGCCATACCTAGCACCCCAGACAAACATGCCTAAAAAGATGATGGTTTTGAATCTCCATACCTTAAAAAACCACGGTAAGGCTAACAACAGCACAATCTCAACCATTTGCCCTATTGACATTTTTGCAGCTGCATTTTCTATTCCTATTTCATTCAAGAATGGATTAACAAAACTGTAATAATATGACAAGGGAATACAGATCAATCCTATGCAGATAACAAGAATTGAAAAAGATTTCTCCTTGAATAATTCACGAATTTCTGGACCGATAATACTATCCAGAAAATTTGTCTTGGGTCTAGGAGTAGGTGGCGTACTCGGCAGTGTGAGACAATACAATGCTTGAAATACTGAACAAGATGCCGCTATTACAAATGGAGTAACCTGGTTCTCAATGTTTAGATAGCTGACCATAAGACCGGCTACAATCCATGATATAGTACCCCATACTCTTACTTTAGGATAGTCCTTTTTTGTATCCTTAATATGATGGAAACATAACGAATTGGACAATGCAAACGTAGGCAAATAACAAAGTACGTAAAGCAATATGACAATATTAAACCAAGTAAAATCGGTAATCGTACTTGCCAAAAAGAGAAATACACCTCCTAGAAGGTGAAGTACCGCCAATAACTTCTCAGCCGAAAACAATCGATCAGCCAAAACACCCATAAAAAGTGGCGTCACCGTAGCGGCAATTGAAAAATTAAGATAAACAAGTCCTACCTCTCTTCCAGAAAACTGTAATGTCTCCAACATATAGGTACCACCAGTAACAAACCAACTGCCCCAAATAAAAAACTGTAAAATCTGAAGTAAGGATAGCCTTATCTGCAACTTTAAATCCATGGCGCAAAAGTGAGTAAAAGAATTAATAGATTAGCCCGTCCTAGCAAATAATGTTATCTACAATGACCTTTTCTTATTTTCATATGTCGCGAAAGCGTAAAGATCCATATTGGGAATATGGTGATTCCAAATTTGTTTGCCATTTTAGAAATCCGAAACAGTAAGCTTATGCGAATCATTGTCCAAATATTAATCTTTCTATTTTTCTTCTCTTGTCTTCATGGACAAAGTTCAAAAGAGATTACTATTCATATCGGTATAAGTAACGGAAATAGTCTACCCTTATCTCATGTAACGATTGACAATGACAAGCATTTTATTGCAGATGAAAAGGGAAATGTAATTTTCTCGACTTTAAGTCCGACAGCAATAATTCAGATCTCTCATATCGGCTATGCATCAATAGATACCATCATAAATTTAAAGACAGAGATCTATCATGAATTTATACTTCTAGCTAACAATTATACAATTGATCCGATCACAATTTCCGACTCCCAAAAATTGCTCGAAAAAAATAACTGGTGGATAAATGATATTATTCTTCATGAGTTTGGTTTTCTTATTTCCGCCACAGAAAAATCCAAGAAGTGTATCTATTTATTTGACAAAGTGGGAAATCAAATTTTAAAAAGAAATACAGAATTCAAGCATAAGACTATCATCAAAGGACTCCAAGTTGGTCATTACCATTTACTGAGCGAACGAGAGGGCCAAGAACTATTGGTCTCAACAGATACGATACTATTTCTTGACCCCTCTCCCATCGAACAATATGAGAAGACAGTAAATCGCTTTAAATTCTCGAATGGTAACTATTCTATTTCTGAAGATTGGTCTATGTGTAATAAAAAACTAACCTTTTCCATGATTGACAATAATACGTTTGTAAGAAAACCATTTTATATTGCCTCTGATCTAAATGGATATAACACTGCTCGTAAAACTTACTATAAGATCATTGGAATGTATAATCAAGCAATCGACATTGATGATCCACGAGATATTGACTATGGGATAAAACCACCTAAAATATTCAATATCGCAGCGTGGGAAGGAGATCCTTTAACCCTTGTTATCAATAATGAAATTCATGCTCTTTATCACGATTATATCAATTTTCAATGTGCGAAACTGAAAGTATCAACAACAGTACACAATGACAAATTCTACATTCTAGATCACCTCAAAAAGAAAATGAGTATTTACAATTTGAATCAAAATGAAATAAGTGC
>CAXBGT010000191.1:0-10747 GCA_963975265.1 uncultured Saprospirales bacterium | reverse complement strand
CATCATATTTAGCAATTGCTTCAGAATATTTACCTTCGTCGTACAGTCTTTTTGCAATTATACTTGGATTATTTGCTTCAAATTCTGCTTGTGCTGCAGCATTTTGATCTTTTGCCCATACTTTATACTTACTCTCTACTTCCACAAGGAATGGATGATCCAAAGCGCAGCCTTGACCTTTTAGTTTTGAAACTATTCTTTTCCATGTTTGTGGATCGTCAATATTGTCTTCGTATTCTGGCTTTAGTTGTTCTACGAAAAATTCACAATCAAAAATGTCATTTGCTATGACAGCAAATTTTGCGTTCATAGATTCCTTAGCTTGTAGGTAATAAGCAGACAAGTTGTCGTTTTTATTGATACTGTAATCTGCAACGTCATTAAGCTCTTCATAGATAGCTCTAGCTTCAGCCTTTTCCATTTTTCCATTTTGGAATTGATGTACTGCGATTGATGCATAAGGATCATATACAATATATTCGACATCGTCCCCACTATTTTCAAGTGCCATTTTTAGCGCTTCTGTTGTTTGAGAGTAGGGTGTGTTGAAATTATAAAACATGTCAAATGCTTTTCTTCCAGCTAGATATCCGATTCTAGCATTGATGCATGATCCATCTGGACACTTACTACTTACTATTGATCCAGCTTTATAACATGCTATAGCTCCATCGATTAATGAAATATATTTATTTTTGTGTTCTTCTTTCTTAGCGGCGTCCGTTTCGTTTTTAAACTTCTCTAAATATAATTGTGCGCCATCCGTAAAGTGATAATCTCTCTTTCCATCTGCAGCGGGAGCTATAGAAAATGCTTTTTCCCAGTTTTCGAAAGCGATGACATAATCTTTGTCTTTTAGTGCCTGTCTGTAGATGGAGTGTGCGTTTTCTGCATCTTCTTTTTGTGGCGAACCCAGCCATGATGCACACTGCGCATTCCCCAATGTCACAGTTGCTAATGCTAAAACACTCGCGAATAAATTTTTTGTGAGTCGTGTCATAATAATGCTTTTGTTTAATTCTTGTTAATCTGTTTCTTCATTAATACCAATCATTAATACCAATCATTAAAATGGTAGATGAGGAGTTTTCTAATATAGTTGTGTTCTTCTAGTTGTATTTACGCTTAACAAACCATTCATCATCATTGAAAGTGAAACCTAGGTTTATTTTAAAGAATGTTTCTTCTATTACTGAACCACTTCCTTTTTTGCCAAATTCGAATCCAAGGTTAGCATGTGATATCTTTCTTTGATAAATAAATGGCAATCCAAAACCGAATGTCACACCATAAGAATCGATTTGCTCACCAGCTACTACTCTTGGGTCTGTTTTATAATATAGACCATATCGATAATATACTCTTTTGAAATACCTGTTGTATGATCTATGATTAGGACGGAAGTAACCTCCTAAAGAAACATTCATTGTGTTTTTTAACGGATTTTTAGCAAGTGTAGGGTCTGCATCATTTTCATACGAAGACCAATTGGCAGTACTAAAATCGAAACCTATCATATATTTATTTCCATGGTAGTAGCTTGCTCCTAACCCCAATTCTAAAGGCAATTTGCCACTTCCGGCTTGATCCGTCGAAATTGAAACTGTATCAATAAACTGAGTTGACGACGTTGGTGTCTGGACGCCAAGTTTTGATTCTGTTAAAGAAGTATTAAAGCTCGTAGCATTTTTAATTCGGATACCTAAGGAAAATATTTTTGCTTCCTGTGTAGTCTTATCGTTTAATTTATCTTGGTTCAAAACGTTCATATATATTCCACCAACACCCCAAATGAATCCCTTTAAGTTATATTTTGAAGAAAATAGATTTTGATATGCTACTGGTAATTCTGATAAAGTAATAGTCTGCTCGTATTCAATATTTCCAAACAAGTATCCTAGATTAAGTCCAAATGAGAAGTTTTTGTACTTGATTGCATTGCCCCACATGAATTTATAGCTTCCACCATTTCCAGTAAATGATCTATTCACTTCCCCAATACCAGCCAAAGTATCTTTTGAGGTAATATTATAGCCTACTGTGCTGTTAGGCATCAAAGTGAATGACATACCAAGATCATAGGTCCTCTTTTTTTGATTTAATATTTCGTTGAGGGGATTCGAAAGTGGGAAGGCAAGAGAAAGGTATTGAAGATTTCCATGCCATGCTGTACTAGATAAGCCTCCGCTTTCGAGAGTAGACCTAGTTGCAGACAAACCTATATCAAAAGCTGTAGCTCGTAAGGATGCCAGACTTGCTGGGTTGACGATATTTATATGATAACCATCTACATAAGAAGAGCCTAAGGATCCCATTCCTCTAAGATGGAGAAAATTTTCATCTACCAAATCGCCGATTCCATATCTTGAATATGGTGAATTTCCATTTGTTTGCGCAGAAATCTGAGCAATAACTAAAAATGATAATAAGAATGCTATTATTCTATATTGCATAGTTTATTGTTGCATCTAATCCTTCTAAGACTAGAAATGAGTGGACAAATATCTTAGTTTTTAAGAGATTTGCAAAAAAAGGAGCATCTCCTCCAGTTATTATTACGTTAATATCTCCTATATCTTGCTTTATCATAGCTATTAACGATTCTATTTCTAATAATGTACCGTAAACAATACCATTTTGCATTGCGGTGACAGTACTTTTACCAATATAGTCCTTATTATATACTGGTTCGACAAGTGGCAGGGTAGAAGTCATTGTATCCATTGCCTCAGCTCTCATACGTAAACCAGGAGAAATATTACCTCCTAAGTACCTTTTGTCTGCGGTAATTATATCATAGGTAATACATGTTCCAGCATCAATTATAAGACAGTTTTTATTTGGAAACACCTTTGTACATCCAATTGCTACTGCCAATCGATCTTTGCCTAAAGTCTTTGGTGTTAAGTACATGTTTTCTATCGGCACTGGGGTCTTGTGATTCAATCGAATCAATGGAACTTTAGATTTTACTCTTTTTTCAAATGCACTGACACTTTTGCGAGTACTACTTGATATGGCCTCTGTTATTTTGTAATTTTCAATTAAATTATAGACTTCTTCAACGCTCTTTGTGTGGAAAGAATCATTATAAATCATAGTACCCTTATCAAAAACACCTATTTTGATTCTAGTATTTCCTATGTCAATGCAGAGATTCATTTTATAATTTTGAATATAAATTAATCATATTCTTTTTAGTGTTTGAAGTGTCTAACTCCAGTAAATACCATTGCTATATCGTTGTCATTACAATAATCGATACTCAATTGATCTTTAATGGACCCACCTGGTTGAATTACTGCACGGACACCAGCTTTGTCAGCTATTTCAACACAATCTGGAAACGGGAAGAAAGCGTCAGAAGCCATCGCGCATCCCTCGAGTTCAAAACCAAATCCTTGAGCTTTGGCAATTGCCTGGTTACAGGCATCTACTCTACTAGTTTGTCCGCATCCCATACCTAGTAATTGATTGTTTTTAGCTAGAACTATTGTGTTTGACTTAAGGTGCTTTGCACATTTGTTAGCGAATATTAAGTCATTTAATTCTTGATCTGTAGGTTTTCTATTTGTTGCTGGAGTCAATTCCGTGGCAGCCTCTGTTCTTTTATCGGTATCCTGCTGGATTACGCCATTAAGAAGGCTCTTGAAACTTTTATCGTTTACATGAAAGTGCTTAATTTTCAACAAAATTCTCTTCTTTTTTGCTCCGAGAAGATCCATTGCTTCTTGATCAAAGTCAGGTGCTATGAGCACTTCATAAAATAATTTGTTGATTTCCGTTGCAGTGGCGAGGTCTACTTTGGTGTTGCAAATCAATATACCACCAAATGCAGAAACAGGATCACCTGCAAGTGCATCATGCCATGCCTGTAGTACAGTTGGTCTCGTAGCTATTCCACAAGGGTTGGTATGTTTTAATACTGCGAAAGTTGGTGGATCATTTTTAAATTCAGCCATGAGGTTAACAGCCGCATCTACATCTACTAGATTATTAAATGATAATTCTTTACCACCTATTTTTTCGAACATAGCATCCATCTCACCAAAGAAGATTCCTTGCTGATGAGGATTCTCTCCGTATCGAAGTGGGTTTCCAGTATGTATTGACTGTTTGAATGCCGGTTCTGTATCTTTCTCCAGCTCATCAAAATAGTTGTGAATGGCTGTATCATAATTGGATGATACTTTGAAGGCTTTCCTTGCTAGTGCTTGTCTATCTTCTAATGTTGATGTCCCATTCTGCTCAGTTAGAATTCTTTCTAAATCAGAATACTCGTCTTGAGAAGGAATAACGACGACGTCTCCAAAATTTTTCGCAGCTCCTCTGATCAATGCAATACCACCAATATCTATTTTTTCGATAATAGTTGCTTGATCATTTGTAGCAGCTACTGTTTGCTCAAACGGGTAAAGATCAACCACAACAAGATCTATTTGAGGAATCTCATATTTATCAAGCTGAGATAAGTGATCCTCCTCTCTTCTGGCTAAAATGCCACCAAATACCTTTGGGTGCAAAGTTTTTACTCTTCCGTCAAGGATAGATGGGTAGCTAGTTAAGTCTTCTACTCGTTCAACTTGACCGCCTTGTGCCTCTATGAATTTCTGAGTGCCTCCCGTACTATATATTGTAACCCCTTGTTCTATTAGTGTCTTTACAATGTTCTCTAGTCCATCTTTATGAAATACGGAAATTAGAGCCGATTTTATCTTTCTTTCAGCCATTCTTTTAAGATAGGTTGGTTGCTTAATTGCGGATTATATATCCGCTATTGTCTAAAAGTTGCAAATGTAATGAATTGACACGTAAAACTTGAATGTATATAGGGAGTGTTGGTAATTTATGTAGCATATTTAATATGAATATGTTGGGATTTTGTTGCTATCCTAAATGTTATTTAAATATACAAACCCAAAATCAATTTGATAGAAAAAATGGAATTTGTAGGTTTGTGATATAACCACATCTATTTTGAGTCTTTCAACAAAGTGTGCAATAAAGAAAATAAGATTTGTCTTATCTAGTTTCATTAATAGCGGCCCTTATTCTGGGGATGTCTAAATCAGGGCTGAAAGGAATGGGGATAGTGATAGTTACTTTGATGGCCCTGGTCCATGGGGCTAAGGCCTCTACTGGTATTTTGCTTCCACTTTTGATTTTTGCCGATATTCTAGCTGTTACTTATTATAACAGACATGCTCAATGGCGTTACTTATTGAAGTTCTTGCCTTGGATGATAATTGGTGTTTTGATCGGTGTATATGTTGGGAAAGACCTGCCAGAGGATGTTTTTAAGAAAGGAATGGCGGGAATTATCTTAGTAAGTGTTGCAATTATGTTTACTTGGGAAAAGTATGATAAAAGCAATGTTCCCGATAAAATTTGGTTTGCAGGAACAATGGGCTTGTCAGCTGGATTTACAACTATGATTGGTAATCTTGCAGGTGCATTTTCAAATATTTTTTTCTTAGCTACGCGGATACCTAAAAATGAATTTATTGGCACTGCAGCTTGGCTGTATTTTATTGTGAATATATTTAAGTTGCCTTTTCATGTACTTAGCTGGGAGACAGTGGACCTTTCATCGCTAATCGTTGATCTTAAATTATTACCAGGTGTAATTATTGGATTTATAGTAGGAATTAGAATTGTTGAAAAATTTAAGGAAAGTCAATACAGAAAGTTTATTCTTATTATGACAGCCATTGGAGCATTGGTAATGCTAGCAAATTGATTGATACACTATTTCGAAAATTGATTAAAAGCAAAATGGATGATTTGTTTCCAAATCATCCATTTTATTATGTTATTACTACAGGTTGAATTTATTCTTCTTCTGCAGATGCTTTATTTCCTTTAACAGGTGCCTGATAATTCAAATCTGGTACAACATTAACAAATGTTCTTCCCATTCTTCTCTTTTTGAATTCGATTGTACCTGGTACCAAAGCATGAAGCGTATGATCTCTACCTATTCCAACATTTACGCCGGGGTGAAATTTTGTTCCTCTTTGTCTTACTATAATATTACCAGCTTTTGCATACTGACCACCGAATAATTTCACACCTAAATAATTAGCATTACTATCTCTTCCATTGTCCGTACTACCTACTCCTTTCTTATGAGCCATGATTGATATTTTTTATTGTTATGAAAAATAAATCCGCATTACTATGCAGAGATAGTGTCTATTTTAATTTTCGTGAAACGTTGTCTGTGGCCATTTTTTACCTGATACCCTTTTCTTCTTTTCTTTTTGAAGACGATCACTTTGTCACCTTTTTGGTGTCCAAGTATTGTAGCACCAACAGAGGCACCACTTAAAACCGGCGTGCCCAAAGTTGTAGATCCGTCACTTTCAACCAATAAAACTTGATCAAAATTAACTTTATCACCCTCTGAAGCTTCTAACTGGTGGACAAAGATCTCTTGACCTTCTGTCACTTTCATTTGCTGACCAGCTATTGTTACGATTGCAAACATGTTATTTAATTTTTATTACTTTTTCCAAATGGAGTGCAAAGATAATCATTTTATTAAATAAAGCAACATCATTGGAAGTGAAAAATAATAGTGTTATAGTTCTGGCCTCCCTTACAGGTTCTTAGAAACTAAATCAAATTGATAAATTGAACTAGAAAGTTAGCTTTATGTCCAGATGATATGATGACAATCAACTCCTTTCATCAGGTTCAAGACTAGCTATTTCGTTATTTATCTGTTGAGATTTGTCTCCGTCTGTATTGAATTAAAGATTCGAAATAGATGCAATAAAATGCCGAAATCTTTCCATTACAGCTGTGATGAGTTAATTCTTCAAATACTCGAATAAAAAAGGGATGCAACAAGTGTTACATCCCTTTTATATTTATTGTATTAGGATATTTTAGTATCCAGAATTTTTATTTCCACTGTAAGTAGAACCACTAGCTGATCTTGTAGTTCTGTCACCTTTACCGGCGTTAGGACCTTCAGGTCTTCCCATCTCGAGGTCACCTTCTGCACAAACTCTGAACTCTACTCGTCTATTCATGTAGTGTTGAGATTCTGATTTAGCATTTACGCCTCCCATCATTGGAGCATCTTCTCCACCGTACATTAATTTAAATCTACTTCTTTCAATTCCATAGTTAGTTACTAAGTAATCAACAGTCGCTTGAGCTCTATTGAAAGAAAGTACTTTGTTGTAGTCATTACTATTTCTAGCATCAGTATGACCTACTGCAGAAACACAAACGCTTGGACACATTTTCATTACATTAGCTACATGATGTAGTTGACCGTAAAATTCTGGCTTGATGTTATATCTATCAAGATCAAAGTGAATCATTGGTAAGAACCATTTTCCACAATCTGATCTATTAGCAACTAAACTGTTTACAGTGTTCATCATTGCTGATGTCTTATTGTCAACAATTGCATTTACATCATCTTCAGTAATAGTAGGTACTGCTGCAACTCCTTTGCTATCTACATCGAAACCAGGAGGAGAATATGGTTCTTCGTCTTTACAATCCGCAAATCCATCACCATCACTATCTAAAGTAACACCTCTTGTATCTACAGGACATCCAGCTGGAGTATCCAATTCTTGGTCTAACATATCAATTATTCCATCACCATCTTCATCAGTAAGATCAAGAACAGGTCTTTGCTTCAATTCAGCTATATCGTTAAACGTAGCATCAAGTGGGTTCAACCAATATAGTGGTTCAGTTACTTTGTCTAAGTTTCCTAAGTTGATTCCTAATCTTATGTTTGTATAATAAATCAAATCAACACTGTTAGTTTGATCAAGTGCTGTTCTGAACTTGATCCCATCAAGGTAATCATTATCAGTTACCATTAACTGATGCTCGAGTCCGATGTTAATTCTTTTGCTGATTTTTCTAGAAATACCCATAGATGTAGTCCAAACAACGTGAACGTTAGTTTCATCTCCAAGTCTAAAAATACCTTTTTTCTTGAATCCTTCAGTTTCATATACACCATCGTAAATACCATCCAAAGCTTCTTTGATTTCAGCTCTACCTTCTTTAGTATCAAATTTTGCAATAGTAAATCCTGAACGAGCAATTAAATCAGCATAAGGGAGACCATCAGCACCTAGTAAATCAAGGTTCGCTGTATGATGATCTATACCTACTCCAACAGTAGCGTACCAGTTCCATTTATTTCTATCTTTATGGAATAGTAAATTTCCGATGTTAATTACACCTTGAAGTGCACCGTACATATATGTAGTTTTATGTGACGGAAACCAAGCTTTTTCAGCTCCTCCATATGGAGAAAAAGTTGATTCGATAAGTCCGCCTCCTACTGAGCTATGCTTCCAAGGCTGAGGATCCTTTCCTGTCATTTGACCATAAAACAAGTCTCCTCTAATTGAGAATACATAATGAAGTGCTTTACGTAAGTGTAATCCTACTCCATAGCCTCCTGGAATTGTATTATCAACATCTCCGGCAATAAATGCATGACCAACGTGGACACCTAGTTCCCAAGCACTTTTTGGCTTTGCAGAATAATTCGTTTGACCCATTCTCCACATTTTGTTTTGTTCTGGGTCTTTTGTCATCTCATCCGATATCCCAGTCTTTACAAATGCATCATCTTGCGCATTCACACTTAAAAAGCAAATTGCTAATAAGAAGCTGAGTAAATAAATCCTTTTTGTCATAGGGCAATAGTTTAAACTTTTTATAATGTTTATTGTGCGCAAAAATACCTAAATATTATAAGTCACCAAATAATACAGCAGTATTATACTAGACAAAAATACTATTTAACACATGATGTAGTGCTCTTTCACTAAACTTTATTTTTGATTTGTCTGATTCTTGCATATTTTGCATGAATTTTTTAATAGTAGAACTCACATCTTCGAATATTGCTTGATCTGTTAATTCGGCTTTTTCCTGCATTAAATAGGCAAAAACGCGAGCCATTCCACAATTTGCAAGAAAATCTGGGATGATGCTTATCTTATCATCCAAATATCTTGCCGTTTCCCCAAAAAATATTTTGTCATCGGTAAAAGGAACGTTAGCACCACAAGAAATTAACTCTAGCCCATTTACCAATAATCTTTCAATTTGATCACGACTTACAATCTTAGAAGCCGCTCCAGGGATAAAGACGTCAGCTTCTATATCCCATATTTTATCATTGATTTCCTCAAAAGGAATAAGTTCGGCACTTAATTCATTACCATTTTTTGCCACGAATAAATTTTCAACTTGCTCTTTCGATAATCCATTTTTGTCAATTATACCCCCTTTTCGATCTATTATTCCTACTATTTTAGCTCCTGCATTCGATAGGTAATATGCTGTAGCTGATGCTACGTTTCCCCATCCTTGAATAATAACCTTCTTATCTCTGACCGTAGTATTAGAGAATAAATCATAAAAATGAACTACGGATTCCGCTACACCATATCCAGTAATCATATCAGCAACAGCATATCTACCTTTATTTACTGGAGCAAATGAGGGGTCTTCTATGGTTTTAGCACATCCATATCTTAATTGGCCGATAATATTAATTATTTCTCCTTTACTTGATTTTAAGTGACCGTTAACGATTCCTTCTTGCGGGTGCCATAATCCAAGCTCCTCTGTAATAGGTACTACGTCTTTTAATTCATCTATGTTAAGATCTCCACCAGTTCCATAATAGTTTTTGAGAATAGGGTATACCGCCGCATACCACCTTTCTAAAACTTCAGTTCTTCGTGGATCCCTTGGGTCAAAATCAATTCCTGATTTTGCTCCTCCAATGGGCGGCCCACAAACCCCAAATTTTATTTCCATGACCTTAGCTAAAGAGACGACTTCTTCTTTATTTAGCCCTTTTCTCATTCGAGTTCCACCACCTGCAGCCCCATTTTTTAAGGTATTGATTACTACCCATCCTCTGGCTTCTGTCAATTGATCCTGCCATTCAAATACGATTTCTGGACTTTTATTCTTGTATTTTTCTAATAATACATCTAAACTTTCTTTCATAGAATAAATTAGTTTTTAGTTATAAGTGTCTATAAAACAATATTTTTTATATTTGCTTTAAATCTTATATGAAATATGTTATCTAATTGGCTATCTCCTCTGAATTCGAATCAATGCAACAATTATTTTACTGATAAATATAGTTGTCAAGGCAACTTTCCTGATCTAACTAATGCAAAAATAGTAGTTTTTTCGAGAGAGCATAAGTTTTCTGCCGCTGTTAGGTCAGCATTAGGCAATTTACACAATCATTTTGAAGCTACAATAGTAGATATCGGTAGTCTTAATTCGGCCAATGCATCAACTATTTATCAGGTAATTTCTGAACTTCAAGATGGATATGTATTGCCTGTTTTATTAGGAGTAGATCTGAATTGTTTTAAAGAGTTTTGTCAAGCTATGCTTATGGAAGGTAAGTTAGCCAACTGTGCATTTGTCTCGAACGGAATCTCATTATCCTTGGATGAGTACAATATAGAGAATATTGGCTATCAAAGACATTTTATTCCTAAGTTTCAATATCAAGAAATTATTGATTCAAATACTGTAGGCCTGAGTCTAGGAGCATTACGTGCAAATCAAAGAATACTTGAGCCGATATTGAGAGAAAGTAATTATTTGCATTTTGATCTAGCGTCTTTACGAAAAGCAGATTGCCCCAATGTTCAAAATTCGCTGCCTACGGGCCTTCACTCTGAAGAAGCGTGTCAAATAATGAGGTACGTTGGCG
>CAXBGT010000190.1:0-10748 GCA_963975265.1 uncultured Saprospirales bacterium | reverse complement strand
GGTAAAAGATTGTCTTTAATAATTCTCAAATTCTTGTTGAGAAATTTCATAACTTTAGTCTGTGCACCTCCCGTACAATGGATCATGCCATTGATATCTGATCTGTTAGTTTCTATTATATTTTTGATTAAAGGTATATAAGTACGGGTAGGAGAGAGAACTAATTTTCCAGTATCTACTCCTTTGATAGGTGTGGGATCCGTTAGTTTTTTAGAACCCAAAAATATTACTTCCTCAGGAGTATTGTGATCATAGCTGTCAGGGTATTTCTCTGCATATGATTTATGGAATACGTCATGTCGTGCGGAAGTAAGACCATTACTGCCCATACCACCATTATATTCTGTTTCGTAAGTTGCCTGTCCATATGATGCAAATCCAACTATATAATCGCCGACTTGAATGTCATTATCTATAATGTCAGATTTTTTCATCCTTGCAAAAGCGGTATAACCTACATCAATAGTACGAACGATATCACCGACATCTGCAGTTTCTCCACCAGCTAAGACCATTTCTACACCATTTTCTGACATTTCATCTAGAAATGTCTGTGTATGATTAATGATCACATTTAAAACATCCGCTGTAATTAGATTTTTATTTCTGCCAATGGTGGATGACAAAATGATATTATTCACAGCTCCAACACAAGCCATATCATCAATATTCATGACAATACTATCTTGTACGATTCCTTTCCAAACATCTATGTCTCCAGTTTCTTTCCAATACATGTAGGCAAGGCTAGTTTTTGTACCTGCAGTATCAGCATGCATGATGTTACAATATGCGTCGTCTCCCGCAGCATAATCTGGTAAAATCTTACAAAACGCATATGGATAAAGACCTTTATCTAGATTTTTAATTGCTTTATGCACATCTTCCTTTGATGCTGAAACTCCTCTTAGATCGTAACGTAAAGAATCACTCATAGTGGTGGATAGTTTTAGTGGTACAAAAGTAATAGAAAAGTTTAATTTCTAATGGTAATTCGTTCGGTCGTCGTTTATTAATATTACTTGGTCGATATGAAGAAACTTCTGTGCTCTATAACCGACTTACATATATATACAAAAGCAACAAACTATGAGCATTTTTAGAGTTATACTATCCATACTGTTTCCACCATTAGCTGTTTATGACAAAGGTTGTGGTTCGATTATTATCGTTTTCTTATTAACGTTGTGTGCGTGGGTACCTGGCATAATAGGAGCATTGATAATATTGAATAAGGAAGATTAATACTCTAGATAATCAACCTGCTAAGAAAGTTGACTTATGAGTTAGTCAAATTGAAGAGATGGACAAATAGCCATCAATGCTTCTTAATTATCTTCTGAAGTATCTGGATAGTTACAAATTAATCAGATTAAATGAGACAAATCAATAAAAACAAAAGCTATTTCCAATTATGAAAAACGCTTTTGTTTTATCTAAAGTGAATGCTTATGCCGAATTCCGACTAGCATTAATATTACCATAAAGTGACCGTGTAACAATTTTCTCATATACTTCTTGATGATCATTATCAGCCTCGGCTAATTTTTGTAGTCCGTATTGTTGGATGGTTAACAAAGGGAGAACGATGTGCTCTCTTATGCCTATTGATGTTTTCGAAATTGGTTCCTCCTCCATAAGTTCAGAATATCCAGATATTTCCAAGAGCATATCGATTGATAGCCTGTATTCATCGTATAGTATTTGCCAGAATTCACTGTATTTCTCATTTTTCTTCATGTAAGATGTGAGTTCGAAATATGATTTAGTAAGGGACATCATACTATTGAGAATCAGTGCCTTGAAGAATGGCATCTCATTAAACAGATCAATCACTTCTTGAATTCTATTTTGAGATTTCAATGTATTTATTGCTGTACCAATACCAAAATATCCAGGTACATTCTGTTTCAATTGGCTCCATGAACCAACAAAAGAAATAGCCCTTAAGTCACTTAATGTAAGTTGCTTTTTATTTCCTCTTTTACCAGGCCGGCTGCCAATATTTGCATTACCATAGTATTTGAGGGTACTCATTTCTTCTAAATACGGAATAAACCTATCATGTTTTTTTAGAGAATCATACTTTTCAAAACTTAAGTCACCAAGTTCTTCCATCAGGGCTCTTTCGTGATCAGATAGATCTGGTCTCTCATCTTTGTCTAGATGATTAACCAAGCCTGCAGTGATCATTTGTTCAACGTTATATATAAAGGCCTCTTTAGTTCCATATGTACTTGTTATCGTCTGACCTTGTATGGTCAGCTGAATCTCATTGTTCGCGATGTCCTTAGCTTGAGAAGCGTAAAATTTATGTGTCTTTCCTCCTCCTCTTGCTGGCGGTCCTCCTCTACCATCAAAAAATACAGCTGCAACATTATTTTTATCACAAATTCTAGACAGAGATTCTTTAGTATTATGAATGCTCCAATTTGCTCTGAGGTATCCACCATCTTTCGTTCCATCAGAGAAACCAAGCATTATGGTTTGTTTATTTCCTCTTCTTTCGACATGACTTCTATAGTCTGGCAGTGAGAAAAGGGTATTCATTACATCGTCAGAGTTCTGCATGCCTTCCATTGTTTCGAATAATGGAACGATATCAAAGTTGATTTCATCTGGCTTATATCCACACCAACGGAACAATGCGTAAACAAATAGCATTGCATATTTATCCTCCGAGTTACTGATGATATATCTATTGCAACCTTGTTCTCCGTTTTTCTGCTGGATAGTTTTAAGGTTCTTAATATTTTTTATTGTATCTACAATGATAGGTTCATCAAAATCTTCTGCATTTACATTAACATTACTGTTCAAGACAAGATCCATTTTTTCCTCATCTGATAATTCAGAAAATGGTTTGTTAGCTAGCCCATATTTGCTAATGATTGCATCAACTACTACAATATGTATGCTTGAATCTTGACGGATATCTAAAGTCGCAAAGTGAGTCTTGAAAATATGTACTTTGTCTCTAAGTTTATTCAAATCCTCGATGAATAATCCATTGTAAGATCTTAATACTATAGCGTGGATTTGATCCAAAGGAGATATAATCTCCTCGAAGGTAATAACTACATCTTCGTCAAACATACATTCATAAAGCTTATTCCGCAGATCGTTTAGTGGTTTTGTAACATTCTTAAAAGTTAACTTTTTCTGCAACGCCTTCAACTCATGATAGTAACATTTGAGTAAAGTCATTCGCAATTCGTCAGCAACAGCTGTTGTAGTATCTGCTGTCACAAATGGATTTCCATCTCTATCTCCCCCTGGCCAGAATCCAATTTTCACTAGATTGGGATTATCGAATTCTTCACTATCACTTAGCTGATCCTTAATGCTGTTATAGATTTCACCAATAGCATCATAATATACATTTCTTAGATAATAGATGATATTCTTAGCCTCTTCGAATGGAGTAGGTTTACTTGCATTTATGAAACTTGTCATGCCAAGCTGTTGTAAGCTTAGGTCAATCGCTATTATTTCATTCTTAGAGATCTGACCTCGAAGATTATCGATAATATCTAGCACTGATAATGGATAAAACTGAGTTGGATGAGCAGTAAAAACAATCCTTACCCCAAAATCAGATAGTTTCTCTTTGGCTTCCATTAGCTTATCCCCTGACAGTCTGTTTATCAATTTGGAAAGCGGAGCATTTGATTTTTTCTCAGATGGAGCAGTAAGCCTAGCATCTTCAACACTATCGAATAAAACTACTTGCCTTTCTACATATTGAATGACTCTGAAAAAGAAGTCTATTTTATCATCCTCATTTATTATTGCCGTATGTTGATCAAAAAAGTGATCAATGATCTGCATTGGATTTTGTCCAACCGCTAGACCTTCTTGGCAAGTCTTGTGTAACAGTGGTATCAGCATACCTATATTTTCTACTCTCTCATAAGGTAAATTCATAAAGAGACTGTTGTAGACTTTATACTTGTTCTCTACCAGCTCCTTGTACCGCTGTACTTTTTTAGAATTTTTCATATTTTGTAAGTTGTAATCTCTTTTGTAAGTTGTATTCTTTTCTGTAATGTAACTTTAAAATGGTAATCCGTTTATAAACTGATCAAGAAATACACCAAGTGTCTTTGGTATAAGAATGGCAGTAAGTACCATACCGGCTAGTGCTCCATAGAAGTGTGCATCATGTCCGATGTTATCATTTGCTTTTTTGCTTGCATAAGAACTATATACTAGATAGAGCACTCCGAAAATAATTGAAGGTATTTCTAGTATTCCATATAAATAAAGGGGAGCCCAGGGACTGTATAGAATACAGATAAACAAAATCCCTGATACAGCACCACTTGCGCCAATGGCACCATAATATCTATTGTTTTTATGTTTGATGAAACTTGGGATGTCAGCTAATATTATCATTACAATGTATACGGCTAAATATATTCCACGGCCTGCAATTTCACCATACTTAAATAAGTATTCATTTTCTACAGTAGAACCAAATGCATACAACACATACATATTAATCCCCAAATGAAACCAATCCGCATGAAGAAATCCACTAGTAACCATACGGTACCATTCTCCATTGTTCGCTTCAGAAACTGGATGATGTTTCAGTTGTTCAAAAAAAGATCGATCCTTAAAACCTTTATATGAAATCAAACAAGTAACAATAATGATTAAAATAGTAACTGTCATAGACTATGCGTTGTGATATTTTTCATTTCTAATAATGGTGAATGCTCGATATAACTGTTCTAAGAAGAAAAGACGTATCATTTGATGTGAAAAAGTCATTTTGGATAAAGATAATAATTTGTCCGCTCTTTTCTGAAGCAACTCATGTGCACCGAAAGCACCCGCTACCAAAAAGACAACTCTTTTTGAGGCATTAAGTTGTAATTTTTCTATCACCTTCGCAAACTTTTCTGAATTATATGTTTCTCCAATTTCATCTAATAGAATCACATAATCTGATGCCGATAGTTTGTTATTTATCAGTTCAAATTCTCTCATTTTTGTTTCATTAGAATTCTGTCCTGGTTTCACGTCCTTGAAGCAGATAGACTTGAACTTGCAATAATGACTCAGTCTTTTTTCAAAGATAGACATTCCCTGAGTGAGATATTTTTCATTCGTTTTACCTATGTACCAAAATTCTATTTTCATCAAAACAAACTTACACCGAATGATTGAATAATAACTACATGAAGTTATTTTAAGTTTTTTACATTTTGTCACCAACCTTATCCATTTAGTACTCGTACATTTTCATGAGCGGCTATTTAGTATCCGTTTTCAAAATTTGTTCTCTAGGAGAAAGACCAAATACTGTTTTTTGGCGAACAAACTATATAAGCATGGCTGTAGGACTTATTAGTAGTTATAAGTCTTATGGGCATGACTTTAAAGTGGGAAACGTTACAGTAATTACTATATTTGGAAAATAGAAATTTGAATATTTGAATAATGCGATATTAGTCAAGTATCTTAACAAAGAAAGTAGAAATAAATGATTCAAATTATTAGCAAAACAAAAATATTGTTAGTTGGTTGTTTTATATTGTTTGCTGTCTGTTCACATGGTCAAATAGTTTTGAATGTGTCTGGACAGGTACTTTTTGAGGACAATAGTCCAGCAATTGAAGCCGGTTTATTATTGACTTTTACAGATGATGATTTAGGTGACTTTACTAGTACTGATAAAGATGGTAATTATAGTTTTTCTTTAGACATACCATCCAGTTCTGTTGATACTTGTTTTACATTGATATTGATTGATTGTAGCGGTGAATTTATACTCCATCAAGAATGCTTTACAGAATCTAATACGAACTTCGAAAAAGACTTTTTATTCTGTGAAAATGGTAGTTCTTATTGTAATTCCTTCATTTCTCCCAGTTCTGATGATACTTCAGGTATTATCAATCTTAGTGTAATTAATATCGGAGTTGGTCCATATGTGTATTTGTGGGAAGATGGCACTGTAGAACCCACCAATTCAATACCACTAGATTACATCGGTGAGTTTTGTGTGACCATTACCGATGCTCAAGATTGTATATCAGATGCTTGTATTAACTTAGATCCTATAGATCCCTGTTTTGTATTTATTTCTGAAGAAAATGGCTACAATAGTGTAGCGTTGATGGCCAGTGGTTTTGGACAGTCTGAGCAAATAGACTACATATGGAGTACAGGTGAACAAGAATCAAAAATTCAAGTAACTGAAGGTGGAAAGTATTGTGTAACCATAACAGATAATTTTGGTTGTCTTGCCGTTGATTGTTTGAATGTAGTTATAGATAGTACCGCTTGGGACGATTGTTTCGCATTTATATATAAACATAACTGGGCAGACACTGGTATTGACGAGCTTTTTGTTGATGCATTTGGTGAATCACCATTTACTTATTCTTGGACTTATAATGGACAATTTTTTGGACAATTGGAATCGATACAGCCTACGGAAGAAGGCCTATACTGTGCTGCGGTCACTGATGCTACCGATTGTGTTTTTAGCGCTTGTTATGATTATACATTTACACCCAAATGTTCCGCTTTTATTGGTTACAAACATAGTATAGGTGCAGGTGAATTAGTTGCCATTGCCTATGGAGTGGCACCATTTACTTACAGTTGGAGTTCTGGAGAAAATGGGAATACCATCAATATAACTGAAAGTGGAGAATACTGTGTTTCGATTATCGATGCTGTAGGTTGCATATCTGATTATTGCTTAATCGTTGATTTGGAAACAAGCAACCTATGTGCTGGAGAAATTCTAACGGAATTTGTGGATTCAAATTCAGCTAACTTATCTGTATTTATTCCTGGGACTGATACACCTGAAATTGTCAGTTACCTGTGGAATACTGGTCAAAATCAATCTGTTATTTATGTGCAGCAGGAGGGATTGTATTGTGTAGAAGTTACTTTGGAAGATGGTTGTATTTTCGAAACTTGCACATATTTTTCAGCGGATGGCGAAGGAATAGATAAAGGTGTAGTAATTTCTTATTACGATCAAAATGCACAACTAGGTCAAAGTGCTGAAATAGAGTTGTACAAAGTAGACGGACAAAGTGCCCATCTATATGAAAGTGTTCAAGAATGGCCATTGTCAAATATCCAAGGTCTATTTTATTCAAATAACTTGGTAGATGGTACTTATTTTGTGAGAGCCAAACCACAGGATAAAGACAAATTCATTCCTTCATATTCTACCAAAAGTTCGTTTTGGGATGAGTCAGATCACTTTATTATAGAAAATGGCGGTAAAGGACTCAAGAATGTTGTAAATGTATTCGCAATACCAATCTCAAACATATCAGGGCTTGGAAAAATAGGTGGTTTTTCTTGGAGTTATGAAAGCAGCGATAACATAATGCTGTTTCATGAATCTGTGGTTGTTGGACAAAAATATACTGATGACAATGGACAATTTTTATTTAGCTCCTTGCCATATGGTACTTATACAGTGGTGCGAGAACGACCAGGAATGGAAAGAGCTGAGGTTATCGTCACGATATCAGCAAGCAGTCCAATAGTGAATGATGTTCAATTCAATGATATAACAGCTTCCTTGGATAACGAAATTTCTGTAGAAATAACAGTCTTTCCTAATCCTGTAAATAGTATTGTAAACATATTTTCTGATTCAATTTCAGAGATTTTAGGTACTGTTTCCATATTTAATGTTGATGGTAAGCTATTAGCAAATTATGAAGACCTTGTTCCAAATAATAAAACTATATCATTAGATATTAGCAACATGGCTAAGGGAGTATACTTCTTGAAAATTGAAAAAAATGGAATAATAACAATGAAAAAAATTATTAAAATATAACATGATATTGGGAGAGATGATCTAGTAAGAACCATAATTTCATTTGGGATGATTATAGTTTAAGAACATTTTTTCATTTGAAAAAACTAACTAACTACACTTTGAATATTACGCGAGAGCAAATATCACTACTTATCAAACTTGACCGTAAGGCTCAGTACGAGCTTTATAAGTGTTGTTTCGGTTATATGATGAGCATATCGTTGAGATATCAAAATGATCATCAAGCGGCAGAGGATGTTGTAAATAGAGCATTCTTAAAACTGCTCAAATCAATATCAACCTTTGATATATCAAAACCATTCAAACCATGGATGGCTAGAATTACCGTAAATAAAAACATAGATGCTTGTAGGAAGTCAAAGAAGCTTAGGAGCTTAATTAATTTTGATTCTGAAGTTGTGCATGATGATAGCAATCTAAATCACTTCGAGTACAATGAAGCGGACGAAAATTTAGAAGCAGATCATTTAAGAAGAATGATAGCACAGCTTCCTGAAACTACTAAATATGTGTTTAATCTTTTTGTCGTAGAGGGATTTAAACATCAAGAAATTGCAAATCAACTCGGACTAACCGTGGGTACATCAAAGTGGCACCTTAATAGCGCAAGAAAGAGATTGAAAGTGATGATCATAAAATTGAAAGACACAGAAAAAATTATCCATTATGGAGAATAATATAGATAAACTCTTCAAATCAAAGTTAGGAGGCGATGCGACTCCTTATGATCCTGCTGCATGGGGTAGGATGGCAGCTTTGATAGATGAGGATGAAAATTTGAATAGAGGTGCCATTCCGCCCGTTAAGAGAAATTGGAAATCGTATCTCGGTCTCGCCCTACTTTTCATTATATGCCTAGTGGGGGTTTGGCAGTTTGATACGATATCAAATAATAATTCAGCCTTGAATACTACTTCTTCTAACGATAAGGAAAGTTGGAATGAATTAAATTTGGACTTGAGTCCTACTAAATTGTTGGATGAGTATTCTTCAAGCTCTAAAAACTCTAAGGAGTCCATAAATAATAGAAAAACTACAAAATCAAATATTGAAAGCCAAAATTTAACCACAAACACAAGTGAATTTACGAAGGGTAATCAGATCTTAGAAGAAAAGAACCTTTCTATACCATTTAAAGGAAATAGTTCTGATTTGAAATCGAAGCTAAGTAATGATGAATCAAAGAGATCACTAAGACCTTCTAAGAACCAACCTGAAAATAGTGCCATTGAATCTCTTAAGGAAGATATTCTAGCTTCTAGTTTCATCACACAAACTAATACGAAAGGTGCAGGAAATATCGAGGGTGATTTAAGTAATAATAAAAATAGTAAAAAGTCAAATGTTTTGAACGATACTTATCGTTTATTCGGCGTAAAGAATGAAAATAATACTGACGTTTCTCTTATTGTTTCACCTCCAGAAAATGAAATAAACACCTTAGTACAATTTGACATTGAGAAATCTTCTACCCTCAGAAAAATAAGTTCAGAATTCCCATATATAAACACCTCTACAGATGAACTTATTAATGAATACAGAGAAATAGTGCCATTGATGTCTCAAATTCGCAATAGCACAAAGCTACGAATAGGTTTGATTACTAATCTGGCGGTCAATCAAGGATATTTTTCACAATTCGGTTTTAGTATGGATTATTTTCTGAATCCTGATTGGTCATTGAGTAGTGGAGTAGCTTTTGAATATTCTAAATACAACAATGGCGCTATAATTTCTGTGAATGACAAATTGTATAGTTTTGGTAGTTCCATTGTTGAACGGTCTTTGAAAATTAATAAGAGAACTGCTGTCAACTTACCGATTCAGGTAAATAAAACGTTCAACAACCTTTCAATATCTGGTGGTATTTCATTGAATTATCATATTGCTGGAAATGGAACAATTGATGATACCGAGGGCAATATTAGATCTATTTGGGTTACCAATGATGCGTTTAGTCCTCTTTCATTAAACTATCAAGTAGGAGCATCTTACCTCATGAATAGAAATATAGAAATTAATGTAGGACTTTCATATCGAAAAAATATTATTAAAAGTGATGTGAATCTTATGGATACAGGATCTAAGATTTATCCAAACCTTGGTTTTAATTACTTAATTGCAAAATATTAAAAGCATGATTAAGAAATCACTAATGTTGTTAATCCTTCTCATTGTTATCATGCCTTCTTGTGAGAAAGAAGAATTTACTTCAATTGTCGAAGAACCAGTGTTCATAGCAGCAATCCCATTTGCCAAAACTGATTCTGTTGGCTTCAATGCTGGGGATGATCAGTACTATATGTACGCTTCACACGCTGAAATAGAAGAGGAAATTGTTTATTCTGGATTGTTTGGAAAAGAAGAATCTTGTGAAAGTGGCTGTGCAGAAAATTTTGCAATTCAAATTCATCAAAAGAAATCACTCGAAGAAAATCTATCTACAGGCAATTATCCATTTTACAGTGTTCCAAGAGATGGGTACAAACACAACTACTCATTAATAACAAATGATTCTGATCCATTACAAAATATCTTTTGGAGAGTAGGGGATGAGTTCTTGTCAGGTGAGTCCATAAGTATTGATTCTGATAATGATACGGCACCAGGTGATGGAATAAAATTGGTCTATAATTTACCAAATACATTTACGGTTCAATTCGAAAGGCAAATTTTGCCTATGACTGTTGATTGTGATATCACAGTCGCAATAGCTCCAACCTCAGAAGGATTACAAATCGAAGTAATTACATCTTCTCCGTTTTCTCAAGTGTCGTGGGCTAATGGGCTAATTGGAAACACAATCATTGCTAATACTAATATCGCGACCTATACAGCAAGAGTCTTTGGTGGAAGTGGGTGTACAACGGACATTGCTATTAATTTACAAAATATGAATCTGACTAGTAGTTAT
>CAXBGT010000189.1:0-10769 GCA_963975265.1 uncultured Saprospirales bacterium | reverse complement strand
TATTTAAATGGATATTTTTAACTTAACACCTGTCCTAACTTGGGGAAGGTTACAGTCTCATGTAGAAAAAACTACTTTTGAAGTAAATGATCGTGCATTTTCTGCAAAAGGTGTTGATGATCAATGGGCTAGAACAGTTTTGGGAGCGATTAGATTGAATCCATTCACAATTTCCGTTATTGGACGCGCCTATTCCAACCTTTACGGCGGTTTGCAATCGCCAGTAGAAATTACAAATTTGTATGTGAAATTTGAACCAATTTCACTAGATGAAATGCTTCTTTTAGAAGCGACAAATGAAGTGTTTTATGACTTTCCTTTGGAGTATAAGGTAATTGATATGGGAGATTATTATCAAGAAATTTCCGAAGAAACTTTGCCAATTCTGTACGCTATAGTTGACTCGGACTTCGTTTTTCCAAATGTTCCTTACACTATTTTATCAGAATTAAATTTGGATAAGTCAAATCCATTATTAATGTTAGAGAGTTTCAAGTTAACTTCCAATCAGGACGAGATTAAAGATTATATTTTCGGAAGTGGTCTTGATATTGATATAATACGAACATACCATGAAGACGTCTTAGCAGCTTCGGAGATACCTGAATTACCTGATTATGATTGTCCTCCTGGTTATGGATGGGTTTTGGTATTTTATGATTTTGACCCTACTGATCCAAATTGGACAGAACTAGTTTGGGAATGTCAAAAAAAAGATCCGCCTCCAACTCCTATTTTAAATGATTGTGGCTGTACTGTGTCTTCAAATTTGAAAAGACCAGGAGGATGTGTGCAAGTTGAAGATACAAAGCTTTCTCCTGGATTTAGAGGTGTACGTAGAGTAAAAGTAATAGCAAAAGATACTTGGTTTGGCGAAGATGAAACGTGGACAGATGATAAGGGTTGTTGGAATATTTCGAAGTCCTTTAACGGTAGAGGATGGTTCTGGATTAGATTCACCAATGACCGTATTAAAATTAGAGGTACTGCAGCAAATTGGAAAGGAATTTGGCAATGGATTACTACAGTTAAAGATTATGTTGGGGTGAAAAAAGATGTCTTCAATGACATTACAGTCAAATATGAGTTGTATCTTGAAACAGGTTCTCAAGCACAAAGGTACTGGGGGGCGGCAACCGTAAATAATGCAATGCATGAATTTTATGATTATGCAAGTTTTGATGGAATTAATACCCCACCAAATAAGTTGGACGTGTATGTAGGCAGAAATCATACCTATGGATATGCATTAATGTCAGCTCAAAATTTCTTTTCTCAAACTACAGCGCTAGCTCTGGCTGCTGCGACATTTTGGGCGGGACCTTTTCAGCCTTTAATAGTCGCTCTAGGTGGGATTGGAATGCAGGCGTATCTACCTGATGTATATATAGGTATTAATTACAATAATTCTGATAGGTTAAAAAGGTTGGCATATCATGAATTTGCACATGCTTCACACTTTACAAACAGTGGTGATGTTTTTTGGGGATTTCTTGTAGCCGCAGAGGTGTTTGCAAATGGTCATGGTGACCAATTTAGCAGTAATGCTGGGATAATTGCAGTGTGTGAGTCTTGGGCTGAACACATTGGGCTTATTTATACTGATCGAACCTATGGAACAACTTCGATAAATTACGAACAAATCCTAGAAACAAGGAGGAATGAATCATTAAATCATATTCCGATTGGTCTATATAATGATTTAATTGATAATTCCCCTGATATTGTGAACGCATGTGACGCAAATGGAAATAGTTGTGGAGTTATAAATGATCAGGTTTCAGGGTTGACTAATGCTATTCTTTTTAATTTGTTAGACGGCACAACAACATCACCACAAATATTTATCAATAGATTGAATAGTGCTTCCTCTCCTGCATTGCAAAATCAAATTAATACTCTGTTTGCAGATTACTAAATTATAGATAGACATTGGTGATTCTGAATATCACCAATGCCTATCTAAAATAAATTATTGAAAAAATGAATGACTTTATTAAAGTAGTGATAATTTTATTTGCAATAAACTTCGTAAGTTGTTGCAGTACAAAAGAATGTCCACGTTATTTCATAGTACATGCTGAAATTTTGAATCCAAAGATTGAATACAAGGTAGGAGATACTATTTCAATTGTATCAAATTTTTCTTCAATTGTGAGTGCAGTAACTTCCTTACCTCGAATTTCAGCGGGTGAATATGAGATGTCTGGAATTGATTGGGAGCCTGTTAGTAGAATCTATAAGGTTGATTCTTTTGGATTGCACTTAGAAAGTAAGACAATTAATTATGTAGAATTCATTAGCAACTCAAACTTTAACTATAGCCCATATGTATTTAATTCAGGAAATAGTTGGCTTAATGGAGAGTATAATGAAGATAATGGGTACTTCAATCTAGAGGTAGACTTTATTGCTAAGGAACCTGGGACATATTGTTTATTTCAAGGTTCAAATTTACTGACTAGCACGCAAGAATTTCCAGATAAATGTAGTGGGGTTGGTTTTGATGTTGAAGTTATTATGAATAACGGAGAAGATAACAACATTGATTTATTAAAAGAATCTCCAAATCCACATTGGAATACAAGAATTTTTGAAAAGCCAGATGAAAGGTTTTATAGAGCTGGCGGGTATTGCTTTAGAATTGTAGAGTAGAGGAACATTTGCTAACAATAGATAAAAGGGGATCCAACACTATCGGGGCTCGGCTCCGTTTATGATGGGAAGTTATCAACAATTCCCCAGATTCGACCGACCAAAATTGATGATGAAAAGTATCAATTTCTCCTCGGCAAATTAATTCCTTCGCTAACATTCGTATTGGAAATTTGAAATAGTGATATAAAAAAGTAAATTTGAATTAGAAAAATGACTATTGATAATCAACTACTTAGCGAACGTTAGTCAGAAAAAGGAAAAATGAAATACTCAATAGTCATATTCTTAACTTTAATGAGTTGCTCAGATCAAAATAAGAACGAAATGGGAATATTTGATAAATTATTAGGAAAGCAAAAAGTAGCAAAAACAATCAAATCAATTCCGTCATCGGAATCAGAACAAGATTCCAAGGAATTGATGGATGAGGATAGGTTTTGGAAATTAATCGAAACTGCAAAATCAAGCAGCCAGGGAAATTACGACAAACAACAGGTAGATTTAAATAACGAACTCAATCAAATTGATGCTATTGACATTTTGAAATTCGATAATAGATTCAGAACATATCGAGGCAATGCTTATAAGTGGGAGCTTTGGGGAGCGGCATATATTATGAACGGTGGTTGTTCTGATGATTGTTTCTCAGATTTTCGAGGATGGTTAATTAGTCGAGGAAAAGATGCATACTTTAATGCAATGTCAAATCCTGAAACCTTAGTAACTCTAAATCACGATATGGAAAATGATGATTGGGAAGGATTTAGTTATGTTCCAATGACGGCTTATGAACAAAAAACAGGTTCGCAAATGCCAAAAGGAATTAAGGAGAATTTTGAAATTACTGGAGAAGAATGGGAAGAAGATGGAGATGACCTGGAGAATAAATATCCTAATCTCTGGCAAAAATGGGATTCGAATAATTAGATAAAAAGAGCAGAATCGTTAACCTCTAGAATAATGAGAGACAATCTAAAGATAATGGGATTTCATATCATTGAAGAAGTTTACTCTTCAATGGAAGTGACTCAAATAATCTCATTGATTGACTCAGAAGTAACTCCAAACCAATTCGGGATCAGAGAGTTTTTGATTGACAAGCCAAATTTATGTAAGAAAATCTTCAATACGAAACTCTTGCAAGTAATTAAGCATGTATCTCCAAATTGTAAAAAAGCAATAAAGTCAATCTATTTTGACAAACCACCTTCAGTAAATTGGAATGTTAATTGGCATCAAGATTTGACTATTAATTTAACAAACAGGAAAGAAGTTGACTACTATAAAAACTGGAGAAAGAAAGACCAACGATATGTAGTGCAACCAAATAAGGAATTTCTTGAGAATATTTTTACAATCAGAATACATTTGGATGATTGTAGTGAAACCAATGGCGCCTTAAGAGTAATTGAAAATTCACATTTAAATGGTGTCGTCAGCATCAAGGAGTGGATAAAAGGCAAAAAGGGGATCGAAAAAATTTGTGAAGTTAAGAAAGGAGGAATCTTACTGATAAAACCGTTATTACTGCATTCATCAAAAAGGGCAGAAAATGAGATCAATAGAAGAGTAATTCATATCGAATTTACAGATAAAGAACTACCAGATGGCTTAATGTGGAAGGAAAAAGTTGAATTTGAATCTCTACCCGATAATAACTAGATTAGTTGCAGTAGAACCTACTGTGAAGACGATCATGGCGGCTTTGTCGACGCGATGCTTGCAGATGAAACGTATCTCTCATTAAGAAAAAGAAATGATGAACAAACCACTATTTTTAATAATAATTTCTGCTCTATTTATTGGATGCAAAACACAACATAACGTGTACCCTATAGAACAAGTGAAATTGTATCCAATCTCAATAAATGGTTTGTGGGGTTATGCAGATGAAGAAGGAGAATTAGAAATACCATACCAGTATGAGAAAGTAACTTTTTACAATGGAGATAGAGCTTCGGTGAAACTAGATGGAAAATTTGGATTCATAAATGGAGATGGCGAATATCTAATTAGACCGAAATATGATAGTATTGGATATTTTAATCATTCTGAAGCGATTGTAACAATAGATGGGGAAAATTCAACCATAAACAGAAAAGGTAAGAAAATCAACAAAGGTATAATGATTGGAAGATGTGGTAATGGTATAGAATATGCCTTCGATCCAAATGATATTTTTGATAAAGTTGGCAATAAATACATTCTTAATAATAGTGATTTCGAAAACCAAAGAAGACTCGATCCAAAAGCTAAATTTGAAATTAGTGACTTTACTTTTGATGAAGTAATTCCATTTTTCTCCAAAAGTGTAATTGTGGTCAAAAATGATAAATTTGATATCTACGTTCATTATAATTCAGTTGGATTGAAAGGCATTTGGACTGAAGAAATAGTTCCAAACTTTGACAACGAAAGAGAAAACAATAACTTGATTCAAGCTAATAATGCTAAATTCCGAGTTGGTGAAAAATGGGGCCTAATTTCAAATCTTGGACATATAGAACTTGAACCTGAATTTTACGAAACTGAAAAGGCTCATGGAATATTTTATATAGTAGAATACAAGCCTAAACATTGGGGATCTATGACATTAAGAAAGAGATACTTTAAACAGTGAATGAATCATGAGAGATAATAAGCTGTGAGGAGTATTTAAGAACAAAGAAATCATTTGTCTTTAATGCTACGAGCATAACTACAGATATGAGAGGTAGATGGATAAGTCTATTTACCGACGATATTGCAAGAGTTAAGATGATCTATATTGAAGTGCTTTATAAAATACTAAAAAACAGAATTCGAATAGAGAATATAAAGTGCAGGAAGAGGTAATTGATAAAATGACTTGGAAACAAGAAATTCCAACATTGAAAGTAGCTCATGATCTTGAATTTGTTATAAAGTAACACTGCACCAATTTTCAATATTTTGCGAATAGTAGCCAACTAATCAACAGAAGCAATCTTTTTGACTTCCAAATTTTAAAAGCAGTTAACTTTGCAACCTAAAATAACTTAATGTCAAAATTACAGCAACCGTTAATTAAAGAAATAGCTCGAGAAATAGCCAACGGTAATACATGTTATATTGAGAAATATACAAAGAAAATCACAACCATTGATCATTCAACTGAAGATGCAGATGAGATAGCTGCACAAGAAGAAGCACTAGTTGAAGTAGAACGAAAAATAGAAAATCACTTAAAACTAGAGAAGCTCAGTACAGAAGATCAGATAGAGATTATGGAGTATTTCCTAGAAGAGGTCGCGGATAAGTCTGTCCGTAAACAATTATCAAACGGGCTGAAAAGGAAGAATCCGATTAGAAATTTCAATCAAGCCATAGAGAGCGACATAGAATTGAAGCAACAGTGGAGAATTTTTAAGTTTGAAGAGTATCAACGGTGGGTTTCCAATTTTATTATTGACGCTTATAATTATTGAGAATAGGGCTGTGTTTGAGGAAGGAAGATTAACAGTATCTTTTAGAATTAAACTTTAAGATTTAACGATAGATACTCATTTTTAGTTAAGGTTTAGCTCTGGATTTAGAGCCGGGTCGGGTAATTAATTGACAGCTTAAGCCATCAAGTTCTTCAGTTCTGTATAACAACATGTGTGTTGATAAATATCTATCGCTTTCTATTTTAGTTTTTCCTTCAACAATGATATGCTCTCCTATCATACTCGCGTCTCCACTAGCAATGATTATGCTTGAAGGACCTAGATGGGAATCAATATCAAGCGTTAACGATTTCGAAGAATTAAAGAAGAACACTTCGTTGCAGTTATTACTTGATAATTAACATCAGTTCCGTTTAGCAAAAGTTTGAAATCATCTCCTGTTTCTACTATTATTGAGTGCACATCATTATTGCCGGAATCTAATCTAAGACTCCCAAGCAGAGTGTCACTAGACTGATCAGTAAAACGAACAATACTATTTGAATTCTACCACTTACAGTGGGAATTGTTCCAGCGGCATCATCATACCATTTGTCTAAGTCAGTCCAGTCACTAGTCCCACCTACAAGGTAGGTATCTTCTTGAGCACTTAACATGGAAACATTTGAGAATGCAATTACTGTGAATATCAAAATTTTTGAGAATGTCATTGATGCAGTCTTTATTGAGATTTTATTTCCGGTGTGAATATAACTTAGGCGTTTATATTAAGATTCACCAAGGTGGGTGAATCTTAGATTTTCTATTGACATAAACTAGAACCTTTTCATGATTGATTAAGTATATGATTAGGACAACTTCAAGTATTTTGCAAAACGTCTTGTAGCAACTAGATAAAAAATCTAATTAATGTATCTTGCAGCCCCTAACTAAATGTGAAAAATATGGAAGAAAGTAGATTGCTCAATTATATTAAAGATGTACTAGAGAATATGCCTATTGGTTGGTTGAGTACAACTACACATCGATTAGATATCTATGATGAAAAATTGGCCAAAATTCAATTTTTAGACCAGTTTGCAGTCTTATTCAATGACAATAATTCTGAATTAGCTGCACTAAAAAAACTACCCACTGCCTACGATTATATTCGATTAGGTCACCCTTTATCGTGTGTGTTAGAGTGGGGAATTGCCAAATTAATTAGTGTGAAGCCCGAGAATGTAATTAGCTTTTCATCCAGTATGGCCCCTGTTTTAGCGGTGCTAAGAAAGAATTTATTAGATGATAAAAACACCCAAATTATTTATACTGCCGATCTACCAGACTCTTTTGATGCTGAAATATTAAGGAGTGTTTATGGTCATAGATTTGAACTTAAGAAAATAAAGAAAATAAAAGAGATATCCAAGTTTGAAGGTAGTACCGTTTTTATTTCAAATAAAGATCAGGTTGGCACTATTGATCTCATTTCGAATGTTGATTTTTGTATAAATCTTTATGGTAACCTTGGCAGTGTTATAGTTGTGACTGGTGAGCAGAATCAAAGCTACATTTCAGATATCCAACATGTCAGAAGAAGGGAGACGATCGCAATGACGCCAGCCAATTGTCTTGCGGCTTTAAAGTCTCTTATCAGTAGTTCTTCAGTAGTCAATGAGGTAGGTAATGTAGAGGATAACAAAAGGCTTGTCATCGATGCAATTAATGAGATTACTGGAACAAAAACCACGCCTCTAGTGGCTTCGAGCGGGCTTTCTATTCAGTATGCGATCTTAATGGGGCTCATTCACGATGCTCAAGTAAAGCATGTTGGAAAGGCTATTAAGATCATAGTTCCTACGAACTGCTATGGTGGTACAAATGATCAAGCAAGACGAGTTGCAGCATGCATTGCTAATGTTGAAGTGGTAGATTTAGAGGTTGATGGCGACAATGATATGGTTCAAAGTATTGATGCGGTTCTAACTAAAATTGCTAACCAAAATGCTGTCCCTTACCTTATAGCTGAAATTCCAACAAATCCGAGAGTTGAAGTTCCGGACCTTACAAAATTAAAAGAAGTTTTAAGTACCGTTCGCAAAACATCAACTGGAGAAATTGCTATTGATCCAGTCTTTATTTTAGATCAAACATTCTGTCCAAATGTTCACTTTTTAGGTGAAGGAGAAATCCTATCTACAGTTAGAACTATTTCATTTGCTAGTGGATCAAAGTTTCCAAGCGGTGGTCTATGTACTGCTGGCTATTGCATTGGAAATGTGAAAGCTGTAGCCTTGTTGGAAAAAATAGCAATGCATCTGCGACTTTGCGATAATGAGGCTACTGATCTTCAATATGAAATATTAGCCAAGCAAATGCCTTCAATGAATAAAAGAATCAGCGATGCCTATAATAACACCAGTGAATTTGTAAACTTCATCAATGATACTTTACCTGAAGCAAAAATTAATTTTGTTTCAGAAGAATTGGCAGAACAAGGATTCACACCCTCCGTTTTTTCATTAGACCTTCCCACTATTGGAAATACAAATGAAGAAAGGGAGGCTTATAAAAGGGCCTTAAATCTAAAGCTAATCAATTTGATGATTACAGAAATTCCAAATGAAAGTAAATTCTGTGTAAGTTATGGACAGCTAAAAGGATGTTACTGGACAATCCCTGCAACATCTACTCAAGGAACGACTAGAGAAGGAGACAAAGATTATATAGTTCGAGCATCACTTTCTCCCGACCTAGATGTAGCTCTCCATAAAAAAGTCTTTTTAGATTTTGTTGAAAGTGCATACATGGTAAATACAAATATGAAAAAGGTCCTTGCCTAGCCCATTTTCTGGATAACCTGCTACATTCTGATTGATCACGATGAAATAAAGTTCTGCCGTATCTGTGTGCATGTGTGTTTACCATGAAGTTAAATTAATTGAATGAAGCGAATGGCGTAATAGATTGAAAAAATCACCTTCACTTTTTGTGGAATCATGGTGGAGAGGAGCATCTGAAAATGACTTTTTGTAACTGATTATAAACGGAATAGAAGTAATTGAAGTATCTATTTCTGACGCATATATCTGGACATATTTATTAGATTCATTGATAAATAATAGATAATGAGTTTTAGTATATTTTAAGAAAATCTATTATCATCCTTCTATTAAGAATTAAGATTATGAGTTAATACTTGATTCCCATCCAAGAGTTCAATTTTCTAAGAATGATATTATTTTGAACGATTAGAAAACTAGTAATGAATATTATTTAATAGAAGAGGGAATGTTTAGATCCCTGCCCGATGGTAGATGAGGGTTTTATGCAAAAATGAATAATAGAAGATTTTTAGTGGCATATTTGGGATATAGCTTTTTTGGACTTATCGAATTTTCAGAAAGGGTGAGAATCAAGGATGGTAGAGCCAGCTGCCAACTTGAAATGCCAAATCACACTCAATAGTAAGCTGTACGATTTCTAAAACTATTTTAAAAATTACTGGAACTATACCTAAGCTGATAACAATATTATTATTTACCTTGAAAATGAAATTAGATCAACGACAACAGTAGAGATAACTGTAGCATTTTTCAATGGAAAATTTGAGAAAGTTTACCTCCAGTTGTCGTAATATATAGAGGGGTATGTGATTGCCAAAAACACCTTTAAGGTAAAATCTGAAGTAACCAAGAATTGTGAACAAATATCTCAATATTTCAATTTTGTACAAGTAGACAATGAACTTTGTAATGGGTGCAGAATGATTTTAGGTAGAGATAAACTTTAATGACAAATATACATGAGTAAATCTATACAATATGAAACAGCTGCAGAATTCATTGATGCACAGCCCGAAAGAGCCAAAGCTGCACTTTTGAAATATAAGGAATGTATCATGAAAGTTGCGCCTAATGCTGAAGAGTTATTGAACTACAACATTGCTGCTTATGCATTAATTCCTGGAGGTAAACGAGAAGCACAAATAATGCTTGGTGCTAACAAATCTTCTATTGGGTTTTATCCACATCCGAGCACAATGATACAGTTTGAAACCGAATTAGAAGGCTATATTAAAGGAAAAGGATCTGTCCAATTTTCATTGAATAATAGTATTCCAAAAGATTTAATTGTGAGAATGGTAAAATATAGATTGGAACTACTAACCAGATAAGAATGACAGCCAAAGAATTCATTGATACATTACGTGAGATAAGTGGAGAATATGCTAATTCAATTCCGAAGAGGGAGGTTTTTGCACTAGCGAAAGAATTTCAATCCATGCCAGTATGCGAAATTGTAGAATTGCTAAGAGATGAAGACTACGATCATAGACTAGGCGCAGTATCTATTTTGGATTGGAAAGCCCGAAATAAAAAATCGTCTCTTAAAGAAAAGAAAGATATTTACGAAGCGTACATAACCAATCATGATTGGGTCGACGATTGGGGTATGGTCGATAGGGCAGCACCATATGTGGTGGGAGGTTACTTATTCGACAAGGAAAGGAAGACTTTATATGATTTAGCGAAGTCTGATAAGCCAATGGAAAGAAGAACAGCAATCGTGAGCACTTATTATTTTATTCGGCAAAATGAAATAGAGGATACCTTTAATATTGTTGAAATTTTAATAAATGATAAAGACGAGTATGTTCAGAAAGCTGTAGGAAGTTGGTTGAGAGAAGCAGGTAAAAGAGATATGGATAAATTGACTGGC
>CAXBGT010000188.1:0-10794 GCA_963975265.1 uncultured Saprospirales bacterium | reverse complement strand
CTTCGTCTCAACTTAACAATAATTCAGGGTTTAACAACAGAGGTTTTGGAAGTAATAGATTTGGTAATGATAGATTTAATAATCTGAATTTTGATTGGGATTTCGAGGAAGTTGTTATCGAGGGATATAGTAAAAATACTGGAGAGATGATGTGGTCAGTGATTAACCCACGAAGGCAGGAAGAGAATCAGCAGTATGTACGAAGTTTTATCACAGGATATAATCTGTTGATTGGGAATGATTTATATTTGTTTTATAATGAAAGAGCCGATAATGTAGAGCGATTACGAAAGAAAGAAAAACTCAAATGGATAAATATGCCAGGCGATCATTCTGAACCAGTGATTGTTAAAGTCAATAGTGAAGGAGATATAAAATATAGATCACTAAAAGGTGAAAAGAGATATCACGTGCCAAATACTGGTGTGCTCATAGGGCAACGAAATTTTTATTTGATTCACTCAAAATCGAATTATGATAGGTTTGTGGTAGGTAAGAGTGGGAAGGGTATTTTAGATTTTTAGTTACCCTTTCACAAAAGGCTCTCTAGCAATGATCTTCCCAGATGCATCAAGCAATAAAATTTGATAATACCCTGATGCTAATTCAGAAATATCATACTGTGATTCCGCTGACTTTATATGCCTTGTTTTTCTACCGACAGCATCAATTATATCAATAGAATATTCTTGTAAATTAATATCCAAGTTGATATTTAATACATCCTTTACCGGATTGGGAGAAATCGTGAATGTTGAATATTCTTGGTTTTGGGTAATATTTGGCCCTGTTTTCTGATAAACTCCTCTACTGTTAAAAATAAAGAAGCCGTTATTTCTGTCTGTAAAAGAGAGGTTACCTATTCGGCCTTCGTTAAATATGGCTTCTGTATTCCAAGATTGACCACCATCTTGTGAAAGATGTAGTTTTGATTCATTAGTTTCTTGGTCAAACGAAGCAACATACCAATCTTTATTGTTGATTATATATTGAGCAGATATCTGAACATGAGCATCAGATATGTTGCCAATATAATTTTTGTTGCCATCCATTATGTGATAGCTGTTTCCTCGGTTAGTTATGGCAGCCAGGTTGTTATTCGGCAAATAATCAATAAATGCAATCCTTTCTGATTCATCAAAATCTACTCCTACTTCTGACCATGTCATTCCTTTATTATCACTTTCGTAATATTTGACAGTATTTTGGAAAGCTACATCGTAGAAAGAAGCTGCGACTAACCATTTTCCTGATTGCGAAGTTTTTCCCATAGTAAAATTATTGGCGTCTTCTGTACCTGGGATCACAACAGTGGTAGATATTCCAGTTGATATGTTAACTCTTTTTAACTTATAATACTCTGATACTAACACCAGTTCGTTATCATTGATAGGTAAAATACCGACGGTATTACCCGTTTCAGTGAATGTCGATTCAGTGGATATTTCGATCCATGTTTGTCCACTATTTTCTGATTTGTACAGTGTGTTTGCTGGGCATTCATCAAAAGTGTAGTAACACCCGCCTCCTAGATAACTAAGATTATCATCGAGAACTAAGGCAGATGTCAAGAATCCGTAAGTGTAAAATACATTTGATATCTCGGAGGGAGTTGTACTATTAAGATCGTAAATTGACGTCTTTTCTCCAGTTGCGATAGTCGTTTCTGAATTCAGCTTTATAAGTTGATAGAGGTTGTCGTTTTCTATCTGAGCTATTTTTTCCCATTGTGATAAAGATAATGTACTGATGAGCAGGCTGAATGTTATAAAAAGTATACTTTTTTTCATAGTTGGATGTTTCTACTTTCTAATACGTACAAGAACGTTGATAGGTTAGCCCAAATCATCATTTTTTTTTACTTTAATGCTTAAATAAAAAATGATGAAAGGCTTACGAACTACAATATACAGAGTTTCTAATATGAATGCAGCAAAAGGTTGGTATTCTATAGCTTTTGATGTTGAGCCATACTTCGATGAACCATTTTATATAGGATTCAATGTAGGCGGGTATGAACTTGGGTTGCAACCAGAAGAAGAGGGAGAGTCAGGTCATAAATTACCTTCTGTTATCAGCTATTGGGCAACTGATAATGTGCAGGGCGAATTCGATAAATTGATCAGAATTGGAGCAAAGTCACACGAAAAACCAATGAATGTGGGTGGAGAATTAATTGTGGCTTCCGTTTATGATCCGTGGGGGAATGTAGTTGGACTTATTTATAATCCTTCATTTACATTAGGTTGAGGCGAAATGAAAACAAGGCAAAAATCAAGACCTGTTTGATGAAAATGAATATAGGACTAAAAAGTGACTGACTAATGATAAACCATCTGGGAAATACCGACTTTGACACACTATTAGATTGCTTTTTATTAGCATTCGAAAATTATTTTGTCAAAATGCCCACCGATCGAAATTACTACAAAGAAAGATGGATTGCTGCAAAAGTGGATTACAAATTCTCTTATGGGATGTTCCTTGGTGGAAACTTGGTTGGCTTCATTATTCACGCAGTAGATCATAAAGAGGGTAGAATGGCTGCATACAATACCGGTACAGGTGTTATTCCTGAATATCGCGGACAAAAAATAGTAAAGGCTCTTTATGAATATGCTATTGAAGATCTCAAGAAAAATGAAATAGAATGCTGTACACTTGAAGTAATTACTGAAAATGAAATCGCCCTGAAGTCTTATTTGAGCATAGGTTTCGAAATTCAGAAAACGTACAAATGTTTTGGAGGGAAGATTCATTTAGATAAGTCTTGGGATGTTACACTAAAGGAAAAGGCATTCGAGAAAGTTAATTGGTTGCAACTGCCAAACCAAGAATTTTATTCATGGGACAATCGAAAGGAGTCGATACAAAACCCTAATTATAAGTTCTATGAAGTATATTTTGAATGTGAGTTAGAGTCATTTTTCATCATAAATACGGAGAATCATTATTTAGCTCAATTTGATTTATTGCAAGAAAGACCGTTTGCATGGGAAAGACTGTTTGTCGGCATTCATCAGCTGTCAGAACCAATCAGGACAAACAATGTAGATGATCGATTAACGGCGAAGGTTAACATCATAAATAAAGTTGGATTGGATAACTCTGTCGATCAATATGAGATGAAATTGGAATTGTGACTTGTGAAACGTGCTAGCAGTATTTAGGACAGATGCTTTAGAATAGAGTTTGTTTTAGCTACTATTTTGATTGGTGAATTAGGCCAAAAGGTCCTATTCCTTATCATTGTTTTCTGCGTATTGGTTAACATATGCTATATAATTCATATGCGATTGAAAGAAAATTCGAATAATATTCATAATTTTGGATTTTCTAATTTTAACACAAAAATCAATTCAAATATGAAGAATTTATTGAACCTATTACTTTTATCCATGACACTTATTTGTTTCGCAAGCTGCGGTGATGATGATGAAAGCAGTTCTGATTGCACGGGAATTTTGGAATCTGGCGGTGAAATGAAAATCGACGGTGGAACATTTAATTTAAGTATTGCACAATTGCTAATCTCTTCTGGATTCGATGGAGATATTTATTTATTCCAAGTTGGTGGGATATCAAGTGATTGCAATAATGTTAAAACACTATCATTTTCAATAGAAATTCCTAAGGATACGGAACTAGGGGGTAGCTATGAGATAAAGGACTTTTTTGATGCTGGATTGAATGATGCAACTGCTGTCAATTTTATTGATCAAACTGTCAGTCCTATAAGTCAATCACTAGTGGAAGTTAAATCAGGAACCATAGAAATTACCAAACATGCAGATAGAGAATTTTCTATTGACATGGCTGGAGATTTTGTTGGAGGTGGTTCTGTTACTATTGATTTTCGCAGAAAGTTTTAAACGTAATCTTCTTTATTTTATAGAAGAAATCATCGATTAAGGTCTATTCAACTTTTGGCCTTAATCGATTTTTTTTATCAGTTATAAAGGTTTTATAGTACGGTAATTATTATATTCAGTTCGTCACTGTTTCAAAATGTATGAATACATAGGCTACCAACGAATCTTACTTGGTTGTTGAATCATACTCTTGCTGTGACTAAGTAAATACTCGAACATTCAATACAATCACAAAACCTATAAGTAATGATCCAAAAGAATTACCAAATAGCAAAGAAGTATGCTGGAGAGCTGCATAGAGATCAGAGGGGTTGGGGAACACAAGCAAACTATCTTTTGCTCCTTTCTAATGTAGCAATGGAAATAATCATGACCTAAAATACGTAAATGCAAACGCTAATACACTACTTTTTACATCTAGGGTTTCCGTTTGTCATCGCATTTGTTTTTTTTAGAAAAGAGTGGAAAAAAACCTATTTAATATTACTTGCTACCATGCTTGTTGATTTAGATCACTTATTGGCAACTCCAATCTTTCAAGAAAATAGATGCAGTTTTGGATTCCATTATTTGCATACTTATTATGCCATGATCGTCTATTTTTTATTCTTATTTTTAAATAAAACATTTAGAATAATAGGAATAGGGTTACTTTTTCATATGCTAACAGACTTGATTGATTGCCTGTTTATGTTCAACAATTGTAAATCTTGCTATTCTGACACTCCAGCTTTTGAGGTATTAAATATGATTTCAAATTTTGTTGGGATGTGAATCAATGAAAAGGTCTTGATTCTGTAAGCCGATATGCCTGACATCTCAAATAAGGTCTGATAAATACAACCTGTAATAATCAGAGTAAAAGTTGCCAAAGAACAAATAAGTGTCAGACAACTTGTAATTGTGTAGACACTGTTCCACAGCTCAACGGACAAAATTATACTTCCATTTTGTGCAATGTGAATTTATACAGATCGATAAACACTATTAACATAATGAATCAATTCCCTACCTTCACGCCATGATTATTTTCTACAGTCAAAATATAACAGAAGGAGTCGCCATACTCACAGATGACGAATGTCAACATTGTTCCAAAGTCCTCCGGAAAAAGATGGGAGACGAAGTGTATGTGACAGACGGAGAAGGGTATTTGTACTCAGGGACGATTGGTGTGATCTCAAAAAAGGAAGTACAAATAATCTCTCTTGTGGAAATAGAAAAGCAAAACACACCACATCGAAGAGGCATAGCTATATCCCCAACTAAGAATATCGATCGATTCGAATGGTTTCTTGAGAAAGCCACAGAAATAGGAATCACTGAAATATATCCATTCATCAGTAAGCGATCCGAGCGGAAAGTAATCAAACCCGAAAGACTAGAGAAAAGGATGATCGCTGCCATGAAGCAGTCCAAAAATCTGCATAAACCAACATTACACCCTTTATCGGCATTAAAAGTGATTGTATCTGAAGAGATTGGCTTCGAAAATAAATATATAGCGCATTGCATGGAACCAGAATCGGCCTTGCAAAAGTTATATAGCAGTGGTACTGATGCTATAGTACTTATCGGTCCAGAAGGTGACTTTTCTGAAGATGAAGTTTCTTTAGCAGCAGCCAACAAATGGACAGAAGTATCGTTAGGTAAGTCAAGGTTGAGAACAGAGACAGCGGGATTGGTAGCATGCCACTTATTGAATTTATAAAGAAAGAAGAATGAAATTATTTAGAATTGCATCGTTGATATTTGTCTTGGGATTATTCTCTTTCACGATGGGGAATGTTAATAAATCTAGTTTGCAGCTCGCATTATTAAAATACAACGGTGGTGGAGATTGGTATGCTAACCCTACAGCTTTGATCAATCTAGCAGCTTTCAGCAATAAGTTTCTCAATACAAACTTTGACCTAGAATATGCCACCGTAGATGTCGGAAGTGCCGAATTATTCAATCATCCTTTTGTACACATGACGGGACATGGAAATGTGATCTTCTCAGATTCAGAAGCGGAGAACTTAAGAAAATATCTTATCGCAGGAGGGTTCCTTCATATAGATGATAATTATGGCATGAATGAGTTTGTAAGACTAGCCATGAGAAAGGTATTTCCTGAAAGTGATTTTATTGAATTGCCATTCCAACATCCAGTATATCATCAACGATACGACTTCGATAATGGACTCCCAAAAATACATAAGCACGATAGCAAACCAGCGCAAGGGTTTGCAATCATCCATGAAGGAAGAGTCGTCTGTTTCTACAGTTTCGAGTCTGATCTAGGAGACGGGTGGGAAGATCAAGAAGTACACAAGGACCCTGAAGATATAAGAATCAAGGCATTGAGAATGGGTGCGAATTTGGTGAGTTATGCTTTTCAACAATAAAACGATAGCACATTATTGAGATTCCCAAGCTTGAAAAGGTTGACAACCTCAAAATTGGTGCAGCACCAAATATTATTAAAGGGACTTTGAATTTGCTGATATTCGAGGTTGCTAATACTTATAGGCTTGGGAATCCCTCTGGAATGTTCAAGTTTCAGTCAATTTCTTACATTTGCAAAAGCATTAAGACTAAAAAAATAACTCAAAAAAATTAAACACACAAAATGGGAAGAGCATTTGAATATCGTAAGGCAGCGAAAATGAAGCGTTGGGGAAATATGTCACGAATATTTCCAAAATTAGCAAAAGCAGTACAAATGGCTGCCAAAGAAGGTGGTCCTGATCCAGATATGAATGCAGCATTGAGAGTAGCAATCCAAAATGCTAAGGCTCAAAACATGCCAAAGACAAATATCGAGGCAGCAATTAAAAGAGCGACAGGTAAAGATGCTGAAGACTTCCAAGAAGTGCTTTATGAAGGCAAAGGACCCCACGGAGTATTAATTGTAGTTGAATGTGCTACAGACAATACAACAAGAACAGTAGCTAATGTGAAATCCTACTTCAACAAAACGGGTGGAGCCCTAGTACCTACCGGATCGTTGGATTATATGTTCAACCGTAAGGCAGTATTCGAGTTCAATAAGCCAGAAGGATTTGATCCCGATGACTTTGAATTAGAGATGATAGATTTTGGTTTGCAAAGGCTAGAGGTAGATGAAGATACGGTTTATGCCTATGGTGAATATACGGAATTTGGTAATTTGGCTACAGCATTTGAAAAAATGGGAATCGAAGTTGAAAAATCTGATCTACAAAGACTACCTACTAGTCCAGTAGACTTCACAGATGAGCAGATGGAAGATATAGAAAAGCTAATCGATAAGCTAGAAGATGATGATGATGTACAAGCCGTATTCAATAATTTGGGCTGATCAAAAATTGACTTCTCCGAGATTTATTTTCAAGATTAATAAAAGCGTGCTATATTGAGAGATGTAGCACGCTTTCTTTTTATTAGTGAAACCCTGTTTTGAAAAGTTGTTTAGCTGGGCAATCAAAATAACTAGTTGAACTAATCCCGCTATTCGTGGGCTATTTGGCGTACTACCAAGATGCTTGTATCGACTTTTGGTCGGGGGTATCCTACTGTTAATACCATTTATTACGAATAATCCAAAGATTTCAATTATGAAAAATGCTGTAGTCAAAAAATGTGTTCAATGTGGAGATCCAGTAAGAGGTAGGTCCGATAAGAAGTTTTGCTGTGATGATTGTCGGACTGCTTTCAATAATGTCCTCAATCGGGATGCAAACAACTTCATGACTAAGGTCAATCGAATACTGAGAGGTAACCGAAGAATTTTAGCTGAATTTAACCCAGAAGGTAAAACTAAAGTGCGTCGAGAGAAACTGCTTACAGCTGGTTTTAAATTTGCCTACTTTACCAACATCTACGAGACAAAAGCGGGTAGGGTTTATAAGTTTTGTTACGATCATGGCTATCTTGAAATAGATGATTATACGCTAGCTTTGGTTCATCGTAAAGAGTATGTAGAATGATATAGTTAATGTGGTTTATTTGTATTGCAAATATGCTTGATGTTTAACGCAATCCGGCATTTCTATTTATTCTGCTTTGACAAAAGTCAATAATTAGCTGGACTGGATAATAAATCATTTCCCTTTAAAAGGCAAGGAGGCCTCTGATGTCCCGAGAAGTCCCCTTTTTTAGAACGTCAAATCAGCTAAACGAATAGTAACATCTTTGCCCTCTGTGAGGGAAGTAGTAAACGTGATATCATCTACTGAAGATCACTAAGCAATCATTTATTATCGTAATTGCTAAGAAATAAGTTGAATGCAGGTTTTCTAATATCGAAGACACTATCAAAGACAGAGAAAAGAATTAAAACGCACCCAATCTCTCTTCCAATACCTCTTTCTCATCCACAGGGAAGTGTGTGTGACCTTTCCATTCCATTGCTAGATAATTAGCTGTTCTTTCGATCGGTTTTGGATATTCTTCTGGGCAATCATCTGATTTACTTACACTCACCAATTGTAGTGATTTTCCTCGAAGTGCTCTGCCCGTATTTTTTTCTTTGTGAAGTAGATCAGTAAATCTATCAATGAAATTTTTCATAATACCACTTACAGAATACCAATATACAGGAGATGCGAGGATGATGTGATCATAATCGTTGACCACATGTTTCATGAAGCCTAGAAAATCATCATCACTGTTTTCGTATTCGTAATCATATGGCATGATGACCAATTCCATTAGGTCTTGAAACTTGTATCCTGTCTTTTTAATAATCTGGGTACACACGTCATAGGTGTCTCCCATCGGGTTGGAACTTCCCATGATTACGATTGTTTTATTCTTCATAAAGTACTTTGAGTTTTGAGTAGTTACCAGATAAGTTTCCTTTTTTATTGCAGATTTCTGCCATCTGAGAACCATTTTTTCTGTTTTGGGTGTAGACAATCACTGATTGACCTACAAATCTAATCTGTAGTATTCCATCTAATTTATCATTGGCAAAATTGAGTGGTACAAGTAGATCCTTGTTGATAAACTCGCCAATGGATTGGAACTCACAAACATTATTTTCAGTTTTACTATCTTTTACTTTGATGTCGACGATCCATTCTCCTGTTTCACTTTCGTTGACATACAGTTTGTTGTAGTATTTCTCTGTGCCGTACATTCCCGTTTTATATTGACCACTTTTTGTTTTAAGTTGTTCTTTTGTCCATCCTTGCGGTTTTAGACTAAGACCCGCTTCACCGGCGACAAGGTTGTATCTCACTTCTTTTTTGATCACCTTATTATCGGGAGTTTTGACTTCCATCTTTTCTATGAGTTGACCATACTGACCTGTGAAAGTTTTTGTAGTATTTGTGGGAGCATCCGCTACCTCATTAATGTAGATATCTGTGGGGTAACCATTTAATATGGAGAAAGACTTTACTTGCGATTGTCCTTTTATGGTAGTCAACACTATAAAAGCCTCATCCTTATCATCGGCATTTAGATCAGAAAAAAAGTACTTCTCTACCTTGCCACTTGCGACATATGATTCTTCAGTCTTGCCTTTGATGGTTATTTTTGTTTCGTCTTTCGATTTGTCATAATGGTATGCAAATGATATATCATCATGGTTGAATTCACCAGAAGTAGGAATAGTGTTTTTTGTATCTTTTTGATCGGTTTCAACAACTACTATTTTATCATTTTTGCAAGCTGTTAATGAGCATATAGCGAATAGAAAGAACAAGTACTTTGTCATATAGGAATATTTGAGTGCAAATATAGGTATAGTTTGTTGAGATGTGTAGAATTGGATGGATTCTGATTTATGACGAATGTAGTATTCAATTTGCAACTTAGAAGCTGACTAAGGGATTGCCATGCTTCCCGCCAGCTATCTGGAAAGATTTGTAAGCTTGAATTTATGGGTTGTAACTACAAAACCCCAAAGAACGCATTATCTTGCACCTATGGACAAGTACTTTTTAATTTTTAGTGTTTTATTTCTTTTTATTGGATGTAAAGAGCCAATCCAGAAGAAAAATATAGAATTGATTTCATCACAAATTATTTGTGAAAATTGCCAATCTCCAAACTTACACCTTCAGAGTGACGGTAGACTTTTAGTAAGTTATATTCAATCTGAAAACGATAGTACCGATCAACTCATAATGCACAGGTATTCTGAAGATACTATTTCTGATCCTGCACTCGTAGCTACAGGGTCTAATTGGTTTGTGAATTGGGCAGACATACCTTCCTTGGTTAGTTTGGATAAATCAGGAAGTAAAATTATGGCACATTGGCTGCAGATGAGTGCAAAAGGTACGTATGACTATGATGTAGTTTGTGCCATTTCTACTGATGGGATGCAAACTTCTGGAATCCCGTTTATCCTGCATGATGATGCTATCGCTGCAGAGCATGGATTTGTAACAATGATCTCAGACGAGAACGCGGCTTTTGTTACTTGGTTAGACGGGCGAAACACTAAAACCCCAATCAATGACGAGAAATCAGATCAAACTGAAGAACAAGAGCAAGATAATCACGAACATGGACACGGGCATGGAGGAACTTTACCCATGACCCTAAGAGCTTCTTGGATAGATGGAAATGGTAAGAAAACGAACGACCTAGAAATAGACAATCGAGTTTGTGACTGTTGTCAAACGGATGCCGTAATGACTAATTCTGGACCGATAGTAGTTTATCGAGATCGGTCCGAAACTGAGATCAGAGATATCTCTATAGCGAAATTTAAAAACGAGAAATGGTCATCCCATAAAGTACATAACGATAATTGGCAAATTGCAGGTTGTCCTGTTAATGGCCCAACAGTTGCTTATGAAAATGGTCTGTTAGCTGTAGCTTGGTATACAGAAATGAATGGGTCGCCAAAAGTCTATTTGGCTACTTCTATTGATGATGGTGATACATTCAGTCAGCCAATTCTTATCGATGGGGCCAAACCATTCGGGAGGGTAGACGT